>CAZMDV010000159.1:0-6362 GCA_964564875.1 uncultured Salinivenus sp. | reverse complement strand
CGCCTGTAGAACATACGGGTAGAGGACTCAAATCTCTACCTCTCTGATACAGCCCTCCCCTCTCCCGTCCGGCCCGGTTCCCGGCGGATGCGTTGAGGGGAGGCTCAGCCCCTAGCGTCTAGCCCGCGATCCTCACTGTCCCCCGGCGGGGTCCACGATCACAGTGCCGCGCATGGCCGCCTCGTGCGGTACACAGAAGTAGCGATAACGCCCCGGCACCTCGAACGTGTGCTCGAACGTCGCCTCCGGCTGGAGGTCTCCCGAATGGAAGGGCGCCGCGCCGTCTGGAAGCCGCATGCTCTCGTCCATGGTGGACTCTTCGGCGTCCGCCGTGACCGTGTGCACGATGACGGAGTTGTTCTCCCACCGCACGGTCTCCCCGACCTCAATGCGCACCGTGTCCGGCGTGAAGGAGAGCGTGTTTGTCATGCCCACGACGGCGGCCGGCTCGGAACTCGACTGTGCCGCGGCGGTCCCCCCGAGCAGACCGGCCCACAGCACCAGCACACCGGTGAGGACCAGACCTCGATACGCGGGACGAAAGGGGCTCCCGAAGGAAAACGAAAGCATCGACATGGGCATAAATTCGACTGCAAAGAACGAGGAGCGCGGAATCTGACGGGGGGAAGGACCCTCGTTCGCCCCAGGAGAGTCCTGGGCGGGCCCGTGAGGGCGCCACCACGCGCGATGCACGACGAGACCCACGAACGAGCCCTCCTCCCTTCTTCTACGGCCGGTGTTCCTATTCACCGCGCTGACTCTCAATGTTGAGGTTCTCGAACATCACGTGCCAGAACGGGAGCTCCTTGCCGTTTGGCAGTTCAAAGCCGGTGCTCACGTTGTCGTGCACAAACTTGTGCTCGCCCTGCACCGGCATGAAGGGGGCGACCATGAGGTGAAAGTGCTTGCGCGTGGGCGTCACCTCGTGATCTTTGGCGAGCTCGTAGCCCTCTTTCCGGACGTACTCGGTGAGCATACCGTGTATGACGCGCGGCTTGTCAACGACGTCCCCGTTTTTCAGGACTGCGCCCATGCCCCAGAAGGCAGCGTACGTGTATTCGGTGGGCATGAGGGGCGTCCCCACACCGCTAAAGCCGTGCAGAAGGTGGTTGGTCACGACACCGCCGAACGTAGGAAACTCAGGGCCGGCCGTGGCGAGCATTTCACAGCAGCGGACCGCGTAGGTGTTGCCCTGCTTGTCTTCCCACGAGGCCTTGAATTTGACGTTGTCGTCTGAGTTGGCGGCATCGGTGGCCGTCACGTCGGAGGCCTTCAGCATCATGCTTCCATTCGGCATCGCCATGCTCTTGTTGCCGAAGGGGGTGTTCCGATCGAGCTGTGAGAACTCGCCGTCCTCGACTTCGCGGAAGGGAACTGGAACGCCCGTGATGCCTGGCGTACCCGTAAAGGCGAGGGGCATGTCCGGCGTGCCGAAGACGTTACTGTCGAGCTCACGCTTGTCCGGCAGGCCGACGAACACGCCTCCGCTATTCTGCTGGACGGTAAAGGAAATGGGCCCGCCCAGCAGTTCCGGGGGATTTTCGACGTCGCGGTGGGCCTCCAGGTAGCCGTCCGCCTGGTTCATCTCCTGGAGTTGCATAATCATCTTCTTCATCTTCTTGTCCTGGGCCTCCGCGGTGTCGACAACCGCAAGCGAAAGCAGTGCGCCGACGAGCAGAGCAAGCCCGACGGAGAGGCGTCGGGGGCAGGCTTTCACTGTCGATGATTGTTGCGACGAAGGGTCAAAGAAGGAGGTCAAAGTCCGAGTCATGGAATTGAGAAATTGTTGAGTAGGGTGCGCGCAGTGGTCCGTGTTCGTGTGGAATCGAGGGAGAAGGATGCATCTGTCTGCTCCTCCATCGCGGATTTGTGTCGACAAGTTGCGACAGCGTTACAATCCAAACGGGACTGGCAATTGGCCTCGAAATCCGTTTGGTAGAGGGTTCCACCTGGGCCGCGATGTAACGTCGCCTCCTCTGGGCAAACCCAATCTGGAACTCGGGAGGGGCTCACTGTCCGTTGATCGACTCTTCTCCCGTGTATGTGCCGCCTCTACGGCCTCCAGGCCACCCATCCGACCCGCTCCGCCTGCGAACTGCTCGACACGCAGAACGCGATGATCCAGCAAAGCCGTGAAGATGCCCGCGGTCTCTCCAACCCGCACGGCTGGGGCATGGGCCAGGTCACCGACGGCACGACCTCGTGCTTCCGGCAGGTGGAGCCTGCTTCCGAGAGCGAATCGTACCGGGAGGAGGCGCTTGAGACGGAGGGCACCACTGTGCTGGCACACGTCCGGCGGGCCACAGTGGGCGACCCCTCGCACGCCAATACGCATCCGTTTCGGCACGGTCCCGCACTTCTCATCCACAACGGGCACGTGCCGGCCTTCGACGCTGTGCGACCCCACCTTCTTGACCGGCTGACCAACGAGCGTCGCCGCTACATCCGGGGATCGACCGACAGCGAGCACGTCCTGGCCCTTCTGCTCCAACTGCGCGACGAGGGGCCGGACGCGCCGCTCCGGGAGGTGACCCGCGAGGCCCTCCAGCACATCCAGTCGTGGGTGGCGCAGGAGGCCCCCGGCGCGGAGCCCTACGCCACCGATGTCGACACGCAGTCCCTCTCGCACGAGGAGCTGGAAGACATCCTCGCCCTGAATCTGCTCTGGACGGACGGCACCACCCTGGCTGGTTCGCGGCTCAACCGGACCCTCTGGGCCCTTGAACGGTCGCACGTCCGCGCCTGTCCCCTCTGCGGGACCGACCATGCCGCCCCGCCCGAGGGTGCCGACTACCGGGCCACCGTGCTCGCCTCCGAGCGCATCACCGACGAGGACTGGACCGAAGTCCCTAACGGCTCCGTCTTCTCGACGGCCGCCGACGCCACATTCCATCTCGAAGCCCTCGACGCCTGACGGCCCGTCCCCCCGGCCAAATCAGCCCCTAATTTTCAATCTTCAACCTTCCCGCCTTCAACCTTCCCACCTTCAACCTTCCCCCATGTCCCTCAACGAAAAACAACAGGCCCTCTGCGACGACGCCGACACTGACTTTTCGGCCCTGAGCGCACTGTTCTTGAACTGCACGCTCAAGCCGTCCCCCCAAGATTCACACACGCGGACCCTTATGGACACGTCCGCCGCCATCATGCGGGAAAACGACGTGGACATCGAGATCATTCGCCCCGTCGATCTCGACCTCGCGCCTGGCGTCTACGGCGACATGACCGAGCACGGCGCCGACGCCGACGACTGGCCGGCCCTGTACCAGAAGGTGCTCGACGCCAACATTCTCGTCCTCGGCTCTCCCATCTGGCTCGGCGAAAAATCGTCCGTGTGCCAGCGCGTCATCGAGCGCCTGTACGGCAACTCCGGCGACCTCAACGAGGAGGGGCAGTACGCCTATTACGGCCGCACCGCGGGCTGTCTCATTACCGGCAACGAGGACGGCATCAAGCAGTGTGCGATGGGCATCCTCTACGCCCTCCAGCACCTCGGGTACACCATCCCGCCGCAGGCCGACGCCGGCTGGATTGGCCCCGCGGGGCCCGGTCCCAGCTACGGCGACGAGCGCGAGGACGGCTCCCGCGTGGGGTTCGACAACGACTTCACGCAGCGCAACACCACGTTCATGACGTGGAACCTGATGCACACGGCCCTCCAGCTCCACGAGGCCGGCGGCGTGCCCGCCCACGGCAACCAACGGTCCGAATGGGAGGCCGGATGCCGCTTCGACCACCCAAATCCGGAGCACCGGTGAAGAGCCCTTTTTCGGGATGTCCACCGTCATTCGAGGCGTGGAAATGGACGACGTCCTTCCGCGGCGACGACTGTGGCGTGCTCTTTGCGCGTTCACGAAGGAAGCACCGCCGTCGTCCCAGGAAGAGCACCGGAAAGAAGATGGGCGGCATACCAAGACTGCTTCTCGTCGTCGCACTCACGGGAGCGTCCGCGGTCGTGCCGGGGCCGCTCTTCGGCCAGGAGGCCCCCGCCTATCTCCCCCAATCGGTCCGTCCCCACTTCGACACCTACACGCAGCAGCCGCCCGATCGCGCCTTTGCCCTGGGCCGGGGTGGGTGGGGCACTGCGCATGGACACACGTCCCTCCAAGCAGCACGAGACGCTGCCCTCGCCAACTGCCACACGTACTCGGACCATTGCGTCGTGATCGCAGAGAACAGCACGGTGGTTCAGCGCAACAATCCGTTTCCCGAGCCGACGGACCGCCCGTCGATCCTCGTGTCGATCGCAGGCTGGTCCTCCCGTACCGTTGTCCTCCTTGCCCTGTCCGGACTCCTGCTGCTTGGTCTCGGCACCGTCGTTGCGGAGCAGTACCCTCTGTACCTCTTCGACATGGGCTTCTCAGATGTCCTGAGGATCCGGATGAACCACACCATCTATCCCTTCGGGGCCATTTATTTCTTTTGCATGCTCCCGACCTTTCTCCGGGCGGCAGAGGGAGGCTTCTCGAATCCCCTCACCTGGATCGCCTTCGCAGCTCCCATACTCCCCTATCTCGTCAGCGTCTGGTACCTCTACGCCCGCGGTGCGGCCTTCGAACGATTTGAGCTCGACTGAGCGTCCTGTCCCTAATGCGGACGTCCCAGGGGGGACCTGCGTCGGAACCTGCACAGCCCCCAAACACTACCAGCGAATACTTACTGATTAGTAAGTAACTGTGTCGACCACATGGAGACCTCTGCCACAGAGGGAGACCGTTCCCCTACGGCTGATCGCATCCTCGATGCGGCCCAGGACCTCGTGCAGCGGCGCGGCTACAACGCGGTTAGCTACGGGGACCTCGCCGCGGAACTCGACCTGACGACCGCCGCCATCCACTACCACTTTCCGTCGAAGGCGGACTTGGGGCAGGCAGTGGTGGCACGCTACCGCCGCGCGAACGCCGACGAGCGGGCCGCCATTCGCGCTCGTACCGACACGGTTCGGGAGCGCCTCGAACAGTACGTGGACCTGTACGCCGACGTGCTGGCGGGCGGAGGGCTCTGCCTCTGCGGCGTGCTCGCCGCCGACGCCGCAACCTTGCCGAGGGAGGTGCGCCGGGAGGTGCAGGGCTTCTTTGACGACCAGACGGACTGGCTGGCGTCCGTCCTCGCGGAGGGACCGGACGTGACGACCCGCCTACAAGGGTGCGAGTCGCCCCGCCAGGCCGCGGAGCTGTTCCTGGCGGCGGTGCAGGGCGCGATGCTCACGCACCGCACCCCGCGCAATCAACTCAATGCCTACCGGGCGTCGCTCCGGGGCCTCATCGACACGATTGCGGCGTGACGGTTTGGCGACATTGAGGCTCAGTTCGCTTCCGGCAGCCTCTATGTAACGCCCAACAGATTTTACCTACTGATAAGTAAGAATGCGCGGCAGACACCTCCTCAAGCTGCCGCTTTTAGCGACTCGCGTCGGTTCTCCTCACACAAATCCCCTCTACTTCCTATGGCTACGACCACTGCCACCCAGAACGACTACGCACAGCAGGTGCACGAGAAGGCCGAGCAGGCCCTTGGCTTCGTGCCCAACTTGGTCAAAGAAATCACGCAAGAAAACCCGGCCGTCGCCGAGGCCTACCTGACCGCCACGGGCATCGTGGAAGAAGACGGCGTACTGTCCGGGGCCGAGCAGCAGGCCGTGATCCTCGCCGCGTCCAGCTATAACGATTGCCACTACTGCACGAAGGCCCACGCCGTGGCCGGCCAGCAGGCCGGGCTCGACGCCGAGACCGTCGAGGCCATCAACGAGGGCGGCCTCCCGTCCGACGATCGCCTGAAGAGCCTCGTGCGCGCCACGCGCCGCATCCTCGGCAAGCGCGGCTGGCTCTCCGACGCCGACGAGGCGGAGTTCGCCGACCTCGGCCTGGAGCGCCCGGAGCTCTACGAGATTGTTGGGCTCGTGGGCATCAAGACGATCAGCAATTACGTGAACCACATTGCCGGCACGGAGGTGGACGAGCCGTTCCAGCAGTAGTATCCATTGACATGCTGCTTGCGCGCTGAGCGGGAGCGTCGGTCCTACGACACCGTGGGGCCGGCGCTTTCGTGTTTGGGACCGCATCCGCCGTAGTCCGAACTCCGCATGCCGTTCCACCATTTCTACACGTGGCGTTGCCGAAAGACAGCCGCAATTTGTCTCGTCGTGATCTCCTCCCCCATGTCCGCTCCTGCCTCTTCGTCCGTGCCCCCGATGGACCGGAACGTTCCCACCGATACGGTCCGTGCCGCCTTTGGACTGGGCTGCTTCTGGGCACCAGACGCAATGTTCGGAGCACTGGATGGAGTGGTGCGCACTCATGTGGGGTACGCTGGCGGCACGACGAGCTCTCCCACCTACGAGAACATTGGCGATCACATCGAGA
>CAZMDV010000158.1:0-6420 GCA_964564875.1 uncultured Salinivenus sp. | reverse complement strand
TCTCGTCGAAGTACGCTGCGTCGTCCTCGGCGAGTTGGACGAACAGGCCGCCCGTGTCCCGGATGCAGTCCCCCGCGATGGAGCGAAGGATGCGGTTCTCCTCGATACACTCCTCCGCCCCCACTCGGTTGGCCTCGGCGTAGCGGGCGCCGCTGTGCAGGAGGCCATGCGAGCGGCTGGACGCGCCGCTGGAGAGCCCATTTCGCTCCACGAGCGTCACGTCGATCCCGCGCAGCGCGAGGTCGCGGGTGATGCCTGTGCCGGTGGCTCCGCCTCCAACGACCAGAACTGTGGGGGAGTGTGTCATCCGAAAAGAGAAGGTGGACGAGAACGGATGTGAGACGCTTGCGGTAGTGGAAAATCTGAACTTCACGTGCCAAGTACACCCACCCGGCAGAAACGGGTTGAGAACTTGTCGTAATAGGAAACGTCCTTCCCGACAGTCCCTCGCATACGTTACATCGACTCCACAACCTTGCTTCCACCGCTGCGCCACTCGGCGGTTATTGAGGGCCAGGACGGACGTACCATCCCGACGGTCGAGGGGGAGAACCGATCTGCGGGCGGCTACGTTGGATCGCGAAACTCGTCCGGCAGCACCTCCACAACCTTGTGCGAGCCGGTGAGGAGGAGGCCGTCCTCCGGGGCCGCGGTGCGCTGGAACGTGGTGAGGGCCTCGGGCAGTGGCTGCGGGTCGCGAGTGGTCACGTCGTAGGCGCGGAGCGTGCCGGCAATCTCGGCCGGCGGAATCGCCCGCTTGGTGTCGATGGGGATGGGCGTCACGCGGGCGTCATGGGCGGCGAGCATCTGGGCCACCTCGGGCAGGCCCTTGCCCGCGACGGCGTTGAGACAAACGTGAAGGGTGCCGTCCCGCGCCGCGACCGCCGGGGCCACGGTGTCGAGCGCGGCCCGAATGCCCGGCGGGTTGTGCGCCACGTCCACGACGATGAGGGGCTGCTCCCGAAGCACCTCCGCCCGCCCGTGGAATCCGGTGTGCCCTCGCACGTCGCGGAGGCCGCCGTACACGGACTGAGGGTCGTCCGGGATGGGGGGCACCGCGAGCTCGGCGGCGCGCAGGGCGAGGGCAGCGTTGGCCTGCTGATGGGGGCCCGACAGGGAGACGCGCAGGTCGTCGTACGACCGCAGCGGCGTCTCCACGTCGAGCACGCTGCCGGTAAGATCCGTCCGGGGGGCGTGCCAGGCGACCTCCTTTCGCAGAGGATGGAGGGGGGCGCCCTGCTCGGCGGCCACCTCCGCGATGGCGGCCCTGGCCGCCTCCTGCGTGACCCCGGAGAGGACGGGCGTCCCGGGCTCGATGATGCCCGCCTTCTCGCGGGCGATAGCGTCGAGGGTGTCGCCTAGGATGTCGGTGTGGTCGAGGGCAACATGCGTGATGACCGACAGGGCCGGGTGAAGCACGTTCGTCGAGTCGAGACGCCCGCCGAGGCCCACCTCGATCACGACGAGGTCCACGTCCTGCTCGGCAAAGTACTGAAACGTGAGGGCGACAGTGATCTCAAAGAAGCTCGGCTCGAGGCGGTCGAAGAGGGGGCGATACCGGTCGACCGCGTCGGCGAGCCAGTCGGTGGGGGCGGGCACGCCGTCGATCCGCATCCGCTGGGTGACGTGCGTGAGGTGGGGAGAGGTATGGAGGCCCGTCCGCAGACCCGCCGCGGTGGCGATGGCGGCGATCATAGACGCCACGGAGCCTTTCCCGTTCGTGCCGGCCACGTGCACGGCCCGGAGTGCCTCGTGGGGATTGCCCATCGCGTCCACGAGCGTCTCCATGCGGTCCAGGCCCGGGGCGTACGCGTCGTCGGCGACGTTCCCGAACTGGGGCAGGTCTAGAAGATACTCGATCGGGTCTGGGGGGGACATGCGGGTTTTGGGGAGAGGGTTGTGCGTTATGCGTTGGGCGTTGAGGGTCGGGCGTGATCGCGAAGTAGAGCCGTTCCGCCGAGATGGCTGTGCGAACGATGTACGGGCGGAGAACGGTTGGGGCTCACCCCTCATCGCTGGGGACGTCCGGGGCACCAAGCGAGAGTCGGCGTTTCGATGGGGCCACGTGGTGGAACTGAATGTGGATTGTGTCAGGGGGGAGCAAATCCTCGACGCGGTCGGCCCACTCGACACACGTGATGCCCTCGCCGTGCAGGTACTCCTCAAAGCCCAGCTCTACGAACTCGTCTGAGGTCTGCACGCGGTAGGCGTCGAAGTGGTAGAGCGGCCGTTTGCCCTCGTCGTGGACGGAGAGGAGGGTGAAGGTGGGGCTTCGCACCTCAGCGGGCGGCGTACCGATCCCCTGAGCAAGGCCCTTCACGAAATGGGTCTTGCCCGTCCCGAGGGCGCCGTAGAGGGCGAGCACCGCCCCGGGATCGAGCACCGCCACGACGCGGGTCCCGAGGTCCAGCGTCTCCTCGACCGAGGCTGTGGTGCGGGGCAGCAGATCGTGAATCGTGTCGGTCTTCGTTTCGGGCATGCTTCGGCGCGCGTTGTTGGGGGCACCAGGCCGGGAGGTCGGAGGACGGGGCACCGCCGCGTACGGATAAATTGCTCGAAGTGCTGCGGTCGGCCCTCCGCGGTCGTTCGGGGGCGCGGACCGCTTCTCGGGCGAATCAAGGCAGGGATGTACGCCGAAGAGCTATTCCTTCGGCCGCAGGGTGGCCACCGGCAGAATCATTTCCTCCATGGAGGTTCCCCCATGCTGCAACGTGTCGCGGTAGAGGTTCTCGTAGTGGTGGAAGTCGGTGGGGTAGACGAAGTAGTAGTCCTCTTTGGCGAGGAGGTAGTTTGTGTTCATGCCGTAGTTGGGAAGCCCGAACGCCTCTGGCTCGCGCACGAGGATGGCGTCGTCCTCATCACACTTCAGGTTGCTGCCGTACTTGTAGCGCAGGGCGGTAGAGGTCTCGCGGTCGCCGATGACCTTGGTCGACCGCAGGCTACGGATGGCCCCGTGATCGGTGGTGAGGACGACCGTACAGTCTGTCTCCGAGAGGGCCCGCAACATGTCGTAGAGCCAGGAGTGCTCGAACCAGGTGCGCGTGAGGGCCCGGTAGGCCTCCTCGTCGGGGGCCAGTTCCTGAAGCACATCCGACTCGGAGCGGCTATGGGCCAGGATGTCGATAAAGTTGATGACGACGGCACTGAGGTCGTGCTGCGTGAGATTGGTGGCGTCCTGGGCGAGCTGCTGGCCGTCCTCGGCCGTGATGAGCTTGTCATAGCGGACGCTCAGGTCGCCGTGGTGGTGCTGGTCGAGCTGGTGATGGAGCAGGGCCTCCTCGTACTGGTTGCGGCTATGCTCACTTTCCTCGTTCGTCTCCCACGCCTTCGGAAAGCGATCCACCAGATCGACGGGCAACATGCCGCTGAAGATGGCGTTGCGAGAATAGGGGGTGGCGGTAGGCAGGATGCTCATGTAAAACTCCGTGTCGACGGTGTAGTGCGGGCGCAGCAGCTCAGCGAGCTCGAGCCATTGGTCGTACCGCAGGCAGTCGATCACGAAAAAGACGACGGAAGTCTCCCCTGTCTCCGGCAGTACAAACTCGGGCACCACCTCGTGGGAGAGCACCGGGCGGTGCTCGGACGGCGGCGCCTCGACGTGGGCGATCCAGTCCGCGTAGTTCTCCTCGATGAAGGTGCCGAACGTGCGGTTGGCCTCCTCGAACTGATCCTGAAAGACCTGCCGGGCGCCCTCGTCCTCCGTCAACTCCAGGTCGTACTCTACGAGCGTCTGGTAGAGGTCCACCCACTCATCGGGCGAGAGGGAGCCGCGGAGGTCCTGGGAGATCTCGTTGAACGACTGCAGGTACTCCTGCGAGAGGGTCTCCTGCCGCAGCCTCGATTGCTCGAGCAACCGCTTGCAGGTGAGCAGGATCTGGCTGGGATTGACGGGCTTGGTGAGGTAGTCGCTAATCTGGTTGCCGAGGGCGGCCTCCATGAGGTCCTCCTCTTCGCTCTTAGTCACCAGCACCACCGGCACCTGGGGCCGCTCGTCTTTGATGGCGTCCAGCGTCTCCAGGCCCTCCATGCCGGGCATCTGCTCGTCGAGGAGCACGACGTCGAACGGCTGCTGCTCCACCAGGTCCACCGCGTCGGCTCCGTTCGCCACAGTGGAAACCTCGTAGTCCTTCTCCTCCAGGAACATGACGTGGGAGCGAAGGAGGTCGATCTCGTCGTCGACCCAGAGGATCTGCGGGCTGCTCATCGGTGACTGTGAGAGTGTGGAGTTGGGAATGCGGAGTGCGCAGGGCACAGCGTCGGGGAAACGAGCGTCGTCCCCCGATTCGTACTGGAGAATCACATTGCGGCTGCGTGACTCTGTACCCGCCGTCCTGCGAAACGTTCGGGGGTGGTGCGTTGGAACGTTTTCGCGTTGTGTGTTAGAAAGAGATCCCTGCTGCCACAGCCTGGAGGATGCCTGCGGTGCGGTCCATCGTCGTTTCTCCGTTCCATCGTCGTTTCCACTGATGTCCAACCAGTCGATCGGTCTCTCAGACGAGCTGCACGAGTACCTCTTGTCCGTATCCCTCCGGGAGCCCGAGGTCATGCGCCGCCTCCGGGCCGAAACCGCCGAGCACCCGAAGTCCCAGATGCAGATCGCCCCGGAGCAGGCTCAGTTCCTGCGCTTCCTCGTGCGCCTGATTGGGGTCCGCCGCAGCCTCGAGATCGGCGTGTTTACCGGATACAGCGCCCTCGCCGTGGCAATGGAACTGCCGCCCACCGGCACGCTCGTAGCCTGCGATGTGAGCGAGGAGTACACCGAGGTGGCCCGCCGCCACTGGGACGAGGCGGGCGTGGACGACCGCATTGCCCTCCGCATCGCCCCGGCCGAAGAGACCCTCTCGGTCCTGCTTGAGGACGGGCAGGCCGGAACTTTCGACTTCTCCTTCATCGACGCGGACAAAGAAAACTACGACACCTACTACGAGCAGTCGCTCGAGCTGCTGCGGCCCGGGGGCGTCATCGCGCTCGACAACATGTTCCGCGACGGACGCGTGGCCCATCCCGACGTGGAAGACGAAAGCGTGCGGGCCATCCAGCGCCTCAATGAGAAGCTCCACGACGACGAGCGGGTGGACCTCAGCATGCTCCCGCTGGCCGACGGCGTGACCCTGGCGATGAAGCGGTAGGGGGGACGTGTGGAGGGGGGGAGTGGGGAGGGATGGAGGTTTGTGTGGATACACCCCCCGCGATACATACTGCTCGCTACGGCGAGCCGTCATCTGAAAGATGGGCTACGAGGCGGTCGGTGAGGCCGATCAGGTTGAAGGCGTGCATGTAGTGGAGGATGGCCGTTTTGAGCCGCCACTGCACGAAGGCCTCGGCGTCGCGGTACGGGGCCACGTTCTCGTAGAGCCGAGCCCGGGCGGCCTCTACGGCCGGGTCGCTCCACACGTACCGGCTGCCCGTGTTCACGAGCCAGCGCTGCCGGTCGTCGGGGAGGTCCTCGAACGCGTGCCCCTGCTCCTCTGGATGGAGCCATTTCGTCCAGCGTTTGCTCTTCACTACAGCCGCCCGCAGCGTGCCGGTCATACCGGAGTCCCCGCCGAGACGTGCCTCCAGCGCCGCAAGGTCGCGCACTGCTTTGGCCTCGACGGCCGACAGGCCCGGCCCCACGTTCGCCCCGCCCACGCCGCTCAGGGGATAGGCCGACGGTGTGTCCACGTCGTCGGTGTAATGGCCCTTCACAAGGGCGTTTATCTCGTCGGACGCGGCGGTCACGAGTCGCCGGGCCCGGTCCGCGTCGAAGTGACCGGAGTCGAGGGTGGTGCCGAGGTCGCCGACCACGAACGAAGGATACGGGAGGTCCCGGTCGTCGAGGACGGCACGGAGGCGGTGTAGGAAGGCCCGCGTCCGATCCGCGCCCTGCAGGCCGCCGCGCGCCTCGTCGGTGCCCACTTCGTAGGCAATCGGGGCCCGGTCCTGCGCCCGTCGCACGGACTCGGCGTGGTGCAAGAGAGTGATGGTCCGATCGATCAGCGTGTCGATCGGGAGGGGCGTGTCGGCGTCGGGGGGACCCGCCGCGGGATCGAGATGGAGCAGGTCGTATCCGGCCTCGATGCACGCGGCGACGGAGCGTTTCGCCTCGGTCATCGCGGCTCCAGCGTCAAGGTTTTCGGTGACGTGAGCATCCTTGGCCCAGGGGCCGCCGTGGTCGAGCCCCAAAAACACGGGCACATCTATGTTCAGGCGCTCCACCTCCTCCGCCACGAAGGCCACGAGGGCGTCGGGGGTCCAGCCGGTGTAGCCGCCGTCGCCGTCCACCTGGTTCAGGGTGGCGGCGTAGAGGAGGGGCGTGTCGGCCTCCTGAGCGGCAAGAAGGGCCGCGCGGGCGACGGCCTCGGAGTTGGGGCACACGGCCAGCAGGGTGTGGCGGGAGCCGGGTCGATCGGGATCCGCCATTGGGCCGAGCAGGAGCCG
>CAZMDV010000157.1:0-6453 GCA_964564875.1 uncultured Salinivenus sp. | reverse complement strand
CGCCGCGTCGAGCGTGTTCAACCCTGCTTCCACATCCTGCGGGGCTACGCGGCGGGGCGCGTCGTAGACGCCGAACCACGCGAGAGGGGATTCGGCGTGCTCCGGAATGTCGAGGTCGACAAACGGGTAGCCGGCCTCATAGGAGAGATATCCTGCGACGTAGTGGCCCCGGGCCGTTTCCGCCTGCAGCGTCTCAATTAGTGCACGGACCTCGTGCGCACTCGACGCGGTGTGGATTCGCTTCGGCGCCGCAAAACACCAGCTCCACCGGTTCTCGGCGTCCGGGCGGGCCGAGTCGAGGAGGACGGTCCCGGGACGGGTGAGGATCTGGGGATCGAGCACGACTCAGACTGCAGACGACGGACGTGTATTTGTAACATACATCTGTACCGGTAACTCCCTAACTGGTTGTCTCTTCCCCGATCACGTTTCCGCAATATTGTTTTCCACACCGGTCGGTCTCCCTCGCCACGCCACAGACAAATGCCCCTGAGCGGACTGCCTGCACCGCTCAAGGGCATTTCTAGTTCGAATCTAGTTCAAAGGGATCGACATCCTTCATACTGCCTCCCTTACACTGGATGTCTCCACGCGAGACCACCGTAGCAGTTATTCCTACTGCCCGTTCTCAATGGGCGGTGCCCCAGCGGCGCGGACCTGCCGTTCGAGCTCCGGAACGACCTGCTCGGCAAGTTCGTCGAGTTGGTTCTGGATGTCCGCAAGCTCGCTGCGACCGGCCGCCAGCGTCTGCCTGTGCATCTCCGTTGGGCCGTACGTGGTGCCGAGGGCCCGGTAGCCCACGAACAGGCGATCGCTGGGGGTCGGCGGATTGCGCTCGCCGATTTGGTTCTTCGCCTCGCTCCCTTCCATTTCCTCTCGGAGGTCAAGAAGCTGAGACCGCACGTCGTGCAGGCTCGACACCAGATCCGGTGCGTCTCCTTCCGCCCGCGCGAGCGCCGTCTGGAGCGCGTGCACCTTGTCGATCTGTTCGTCCAGCGTGTTGCTGGTCCTCTGCAGGTTCTGCTGAAAGGTCTCGAGTTCCTCCCGAAACGAGGCGATCTCCTCGTCCGAGGCGCCCTCCAGCGTGCCCTCGCGGAGCGGCTCGACCTCGAAGGTCACCGGATCGGATAGCTCCGTGACCTCGCCCACCTGCAGCTTCACGAGGGTGGCGGTGTAGGTCCCTGGCGTCGCGAGGAAACCGTTGTCACTAATGCTCTCGGGAATCTCCTCGCCGGGATCCACCAGTCCCTTATCGGCGTGCGTCAGGTCCCAGTTGATCCGGTGGAAGCCCGGGGACGTGGGGCCGGTTACGCGGTTTACGACCGTCCCGGAGCTATCCCGCACGACAACTTGCACCACGGGCCCCTGCTCTCGGATCTCTGCCTCAAGGCTGTCCCAGCCGGGGAAGGGGACATCCTCGTCCGGCCCCAGCTCTCCCTCCCGCTTTCGGCGCTTCGCCTCTTTTGACTGATACCCCTCCTTCAGGTAGTACGTAAAGTTGGCCCCGAACGGCGGATTCTCCGCCTTGTAGTCGTTATCGCCCTGGTATTCCGAGACTTCGTCGGGCCGGTACCAGAAGGCGTCCTGCGGTTCAAAGAGGTGGGCTTCCTGATTCAATAGTTCAGAATCAACCTCCCGGAGCGGCGTGTAGTCGTCCAGAATGAAGATGCCCCGACCGAAGGAGCCGGCCACCAGATCGTTGTGGCTCCGCTGAATTGTGATGTCGCGGAAGGCAATCGTGGGAGCGCCCCCCTCAAGCTTCACCCACTCCTCACCGCCGTCGACGGTAAAGAAGATGCCGAACTCGGTCGCGGCAAAAAGCAGGTCCCTGTTCTCGTGATCCTGCACCACACGCCACACGAGATGCCGATCGGGGAGGTCCTCATCGATCGACGTCCAGGTTTTCCCGCGATCCGTCGTCTTGATCAGGTACGGCGAGAAGTCGCCGTTCTTATGCGCGTCCATGGCCACGTACGCCGTGTTGGCGTCGAAGCGGTCGGCCCGAATGTCGTTGATGAAGGCGGTCTCGGGCACGCCGTCGATGTCGGCGAGCCGAACCTCGCGCCAGTTTTCGCCGCCGTCCTCAGTCACCTGGATGCGCCCGTCGTCGGTGCCGGCGTAGACGAGCCCCTCTTCCTGCGGGGACTCGGCCAGCGACGTGATCGTGTTGTAGTTGGTCATGGCGAGAACGTCCCACGGGTTGTCCCAGCTTTTCTGCTTGCCCATGATGGGCAGCGTGAGGCGCTCCTGGTCGAGGGTCAGGTCGCCGGAGATCGGGGTCCAGCTGTCGCCCCGGTTGTTGCTCCGCCACACGCGGTGCGAGGCAAAGTAAAGGCGCGAGGGATCGTGCGGACTGACCTGGATGGGGCTGTCCCAGTTGTAGCGCTCGTAGTCTTCCCCTTCGCGGGGCTGTGGCCGAATGAATACCTGGTCGCCGGTCGCGAGATCGACGCGGTGCAGCCCGCCCCGCTGTGTTTCGTGGTAGACGATTTTGTCGAGCTCCGGATCGGTGGCGTTGTCGTGCCCGTCGGCGCCAAGGGTTTTGAACCAGTCGGCGTTCCGGATGCCGCTCTCGTGCTCGGTGCGGGAGGGCCCGCTGTTCGAGCCATTATCCTGCGTGCCGCCGTAGACGTTGTAGAACGGCTCAGCGTCGTCGACCGAGATCTTGTAGTACTGCATCACCGGCAGGTTGTCGATGAAGCGCCACGTCTCCCGTCCATCGTGCGTCTCGTAGAGGCCCCCGTCCGAGCCAAACAGCATGTAGTCGGGATCGTCCTCCCGGAACGCAATCGCGTGATCGTCGCTGTGCTTGGTGTCGAGGTCGATGGGCTCAAAGTTCGCGCCATGGTCTTCGGACATTCGCGTCACGGCGCTTACCAGGAAGAGGGTGCCGTGGTCGTGGGGCGAGGCGTAGAGCTCCTGGTAGTAGTGCGGCCCCGTCGCGCCCGATACGGCATCGGACTGCTTCGTCCACGATTCGCCCCGGTTGGTCGACATGTAAACCCCGCCGGTCCGGCGATCCAGTGTGATGGCCGCGTAGAGGGTATCGGGGCGCTGGGGCGAGACCGCGAGCCCGATCTTGCCCATGTTCGAGTCGGGGAGGCCGCGGGCCACTTCCGTCCACGTCTTCCCGCCATCGGTGCTCTTGTGAATGCCCGAGCCGGGCCCGCCGCCCATGTAGGCCGCCTTCGTGCGGTGGCGCTGCCAAGTGGCCGCGTAGAGCACGTCCGGGTCGCGCGGGTCCATGACGAGGTCGGTCACACCCGTCCACTCATTGCCGCTGAGCACGTTCTCCCACGTCTCCCCCCCATCGGTCGTCTTGTAGAGACCACGCTGACCGCCGCTGTCCCAGAGCGGCCCCTGCGCCGAGACCCAAACCACATCCGAGTCTTCCGGGTGGACAATCATCGTCGAGATGTGCTCCGAGTCTTCCAGCCCCATGTTCTCCCACGACGCGCCCCCGTCGGTGCTCTTGTACACCCCGTCGCCGTAGCCGACGTGCCGCCCCCCGACATTCTCGCCGGTCCCCACCCAGACAATGTTCGGATGGTTCGGGTCGACCTCCACCGACCCGATCGAATAGGACGACTGGTTGTCGAAGATGGGGGCCCAGGTCGTCCCGGAATTGGTGGTCTTCCAGACGTTGCCGGAGCCCACTCCGACGTACCAGATGCTCTCGTCCTGCGGGTGGAAGTCGATGTCAGCAATGCGGCCACCGTTCATGGCCGGACCGATGTTGCGCAGTTCCAGCGCGTCGTAATTGGTCTCCGAGATGATGTCCTCTTCGTCCTGGGCCTGGATCGTCCCGGTTCCGGCCAGAAGGAAAAAAGAGAGGAGCGTGAGGGAAAGCGTTGCTTTCTGTAAGGAGATGTGCATGCAGCAAGGTGGGTGGGAAGAATCGTTGCTTGCATCGCCCTTGAGTGTAAGCCACAGACGGGGGCAGATGCAAAATTCCCGGCAAGCGCCACCGTATAGGGAATCACATATTCCGCCGGTACTCGCCACCGACCTCGAAGAGCGCCTCGGTAATCTGTCCGAGCGAGCAGTACTTCACCGCCTCCATCAGCACCTCGAACGTGTTCTCACCCGCCCGAGCCGTCTCTTTTAGCTCCGCAATCTTGGCGTCGTTCTTGTCGGTGTAGCGCTCCTGGAAGGCCGTAAGATTGCGAAGCTGGTGCTGCTTCTCGTCCTCCGAAGAACGCATCAAGTCCACCTCTTCCTCCTCCGGTTTCTCATCGTCCTCGTCCCGCGTGAAGGTGTTGACGCCGATGACCGGCTTCTCGCCGGAGTGCTTCTGCTCCTCGTACTTCATGGACTCCTGCTGAATCTTGCCGCGCTGGTACATCGACTCCATCGCGCCGAGGACTCCGCCACGATTGTTGATTCGCTCAAACTCGTGCAGCACGGCCTCCTCCACCAGGTCCGTCAGCTCCTCGATGATGTGGGAGCCCTGGAGCGGGTTCTCGTTCATCGTCATGCCCAGCTCCTTGTTGATGATCTTCTGGATGGCGATGGCACGCCGGACGCTCTCCTCCGTCGGCGTGGTGATGGCCTCATCGTAGGCGTTGGTGTGGAGGGAGTTGCAGTTGTCGTAGATCGCCATCAGCGCCTGCAGCGTGGTGCGGATGTCGTTGAACTGAATCTCCTCCGCGTGCAGGCTGCGGCCGGAGGTCTGGATGTGGTACTTCAGCTTTTGACTCCGTTCATTGGCGTCATAGAGCTCCCGTAGGGCCACGGCCCAGATGCGGCGCGCCACGCGGCCGATGACGCTGTACTCCGGGTCCATGCCGTTTGAGAAGAAGAACGACAGGTTTTGGGCGAAGTCGTCGATGTCCATGCCCCGGCTCAGGTAGTACTCCACGTACGTGAACCCGTTGGCCAGCGTGAAGGCGAGCTGCGTGATGGGGTTGGCCCCCGCCTCGGCGATGTGGTAGCCGGAAATCGAGACCGAGTAGTAGTTGCGCACGTCCCAGTCGATGAAGTACTGCTGGATGTCGCCCATCAGGCGCAGGGCGAAGTCCGTGGAGAAGATGCAGGTGTTTTGGGCCTGGTCCTCCTTGAGGATGTCGGCCTGGACGGTGCCACGGACGGTGTGGAGCGTTTCCGCCTTGATCTCTTCGTACTCCTCGCGCTCCAGCACGCCCCACTCCACGAGCTCCTCCCCGCTGGTCCCCAGCAGTCCGAGGCCACTGCCGTCGTGCGTCTCCGGCATCTCCTGCGGCTGGCCGTCGGGGCCGTAGGGGACGTACTCGGGGCGATCGTCCCCCAGCTTCTCGTCGATCACTGCCTCGGCCTTGTCCCAGCGTCCTTCTTCCTTCAGGTACTGCTCCACCTGCTGGTCGATGGCGGCGTTAAAGAACATCGCCATTAGCATGGGCGCCGGGCCGTTGATGGTCATCGACACGCTCGTCTTGCGGTCGCAGAGATCAAAGCCCGAGAAGAGCTTCTTCATGTCGTCGAGCGTGCAGATGGAGACGCCCGCGTTGCCCACCTTGCCGTAGATGTCGGGGCGCTCGGCGGGGTCGCGGCCGTAGAGCGTCACGCTGTCGAACGCCGTGGAGAGGCGGTTCGCCTCGTCGCCCTGGGACACGAGGTGGAAACGGCGGTTCGTGCGTTCGGGCGACCCTTCGCCCGCAAACTGCCGGGTCGGCATCTCTCCCTCCCGCTTGAACGGAAAGACGCCCGCCGTGAAGGGGAAGTATCCGGGCAGGTTCTCCAACAGGGCAAACTTGAGCCGCTCGCCCGGGTCCTCCGTCTTGGGCAGGGCGACGCGGGGGATCTTCGTGCCGCTCAGGCTCTCGCGATAGAGGGGGACCGTAAAGTCGCGCCCTCGCACCGTGTAGGTGAACTCCTCCTGCCGGTATTCCTCGGCCAGATCGTCCCAGTTCTCCAGAATGTCTTTGCAGCGCTTGTCGAGCTTGTCCCACCAGTGCTGCTGCATCTCGTTGAGGCGCCCGGCGATCTGCTCCTGGTCCTCCGGCGCCCAATCGTCCACCTGTTCGCGGGCCCCCTTCGCCTCGCCCCACTTGCGGGCGTACTCGACCTGCTGCTCGGCCCAGTCGCGGTACTCCTCGCAGGTCTCTTTAATCTCGCCGAGGTAGCGCTGACGGTCCGGCGGGATGATGGCGACGTCGGACGGGTCGGGCTCGGGCACCTCGTCGTCGTACGTCTGCGACGCCCGACCGAAGTCGAAGTCCTCGTTGAGCCGATCGAGGAGGGCCTTGTAGAGACGGGTGACGCCGGGATCCCCGAAGTGAGAGGCCATGGTCGGGTACACCGGCATGTCCTCCGGGTCCTCGTCGAACCGCAGGCGGTTGCGCTGCACCTGCTTGCGCACGTCGCGCAGGGCATCCTTAGAGCCGCGCTTTTCGAACTTGTTGACCGCCACGAAGTCGGCGAGGTCGAGCATGCCGATCTTCTCCAGCTGCGTCGGCGCGCCGAAGTCGTGGGTCA
>CAZMDV010000156.1:0-6468 GCA_964564875.1 uncultured Salinivenus sp. | reverse complement strand
CTCGACCCTCCACAATCGCTAAACCTGCATTGTGATCCTCAGCACTTGGTATAAGTCGGTTTTCCGCTGTCGAGGACAGGCGCCTACCGAAGGGGACCGTAGTGGTGGAGGACGTACGTGAGAAGAAAGACCACGACCGGCCAGCCGAATTTGCCCGGACCGTAAATGGTGAGTCCAGCCACAAAGGCGGAAATGGCCACCAGTCCGAGCAGGACGCAGGTCCAGTATCGGCTTTCGGCTTCGTTTGTGGCTTCGTCGCCCGAGTTCTCATTCTGAGGACCCATCGTATACGAAGAACAGTCCGCTCTTGCATAGAACGGTGCAGGAATATTCCTCTCGGCCTTCCGCAATTTTCGACACTGGCCCGCGGGTTTGTTCTCTACAGAATAGGGGGTCTTCGGTTAGAGTGGAGCCCCATGGCGATGCGGCCCCTAACTTCTGCCTTGCAAAATGCTACACAGGAGCGAAACAGTCAACGGACCTAGGTTCTTTCTGCGGTCCCATCCCGCCCGAATGCTCGCGGAGATCGCTGTGTCTGGCAGCCCTTTCGCAACGAAGAACGACCTGGTTCGTTGCTACAGTGTCTCTGTGCCCACGACCCGGCGAGGTCCGAGCCGCGTCCCCAAGTCCACGAGAGGCAGGGCCCCACCTGGGCGGCCCATCACGTCCGTACGCCACCCCACCGTTCGAGCCCCATGCCGATGACTCTCGCCAGCACTGTGCTCCTCACTAGTCGGATCAAGCGGCTGGCCAGCTTCTACGAGACGCTCCTTCAGCAATCCCCGACGTGGTATCGCGACGACTACGCAGCTTTCGAGACACCGGGCAGCACCCTCGCGCTTTTCACCGTGGCTGGACACGACGAGTACATCCGCCCGGGCGTCGCCGTGTCCGGGGAGAACCGCAGCATGAAAATAGAATTCAAGACCGACGACGTCGAGGCCACCTACGAGCGGCTCCGGGGCAACGAGCAGTCCTACGACTGGGTCCGGTCGCCGCCGGCGGAAATGCCATGGGGCACCGAGATCGTGGTCCTGCGAGACCCGGATGGGCACCTCATCGAGATTTACGCGCCGCTCGGGGAGACGGAGTAGCCCCCTTGCTGGCGCGTCCGGAGTCTGGAGCTGGCGGCAAGGGGGCAGCCCCGGCCGAGACTGGCCCCTGTAGGTTGGAATGCCGGATGTATCTCAACTTTCAGGTTTCACTGCTGGCAGGCAGAACCTGCGTCTTCCGCAGACGTGACACCTGCGGTTCTCAAGAACACCCCTCCTGCGCTCGCCGGTCGACGACCCTTGCCCGTCGATGGCAGCCGCCCGCACCTACCGGAACGCCGCTTCTCATGCTCGAACGCCTTGGCTCTTCCTGGTCGCAGCGGCTACTTCGGGTCTCCCTCGCCACAGGCGTCGTTCTTGCCGTAGCTGGCGTCTTGATCGACGTAGCACCCCTTGACCTCCCCCTTCGGCTGGCCAATGCGGCCGGAGGTACTGCACTGGCTTATCTTGGCGGCGGTCTCACCATGGTCGCTGCTACGTCCCTGGCGGGGCATCGTCTCCTCGCCGGCGAGGCGCAGTCCGAGAGTGCCCCAGAGGGCTCCTGACAGCAGACGGCGATCCCCAGCCTGCTCGTTCGTCCCTGGGCGCGGGCCGTCTGCCGCGTGCCCTGCCGATGACTCAGGTTTCCGGCTTCCCGCGATCGCCCTGCACCTGTGGCCAACCCGGCCAGACGCTCTCGGTTTTTCATCTTTCTTGCTGACCAAGTGCCCCAGAACCGTGGCCTCCAACGACGCCTCTTCCGTGCTCTCGTGGATCGGATGGGCACTCCGCAAGCTGTGCTGGACCCTCTCGATCCTTTCGTCGGGAGCGGCCGGCCTGTTCGTAGCGACGCATTTCTACGCGGTGCGGGGCGGAGAACAGCAGGTCGCCGTGGCGGCCCTGGGTCTACTTATCGTGCTCGTTCCGTATACGATTGCGAGGGGCGTTTCCGAACTTGGGGGTTAATATGGAGGGGTGCGACAGGGCAACGGCCCAACGGCCCGCTGGTCGATCCCGCAAAATCGACTCCGGCGTTAGGGGGCACCTCCGAACGACCGCTGAGCTCCTAATACCAGTCTTTAATATGTATGCTCGCGGATCGAGAGGAGAAAGGCGTCTCCGCTGGTGCCGACGGGCGGATGAATGAGTGCCGACCAGGTGAGGGTGTCGGTCTGGAGATCCAGTCCTCTCTAGGCCTGGACTTTCCCCGTTGAACGCGCAAGCAGGGGCCGCTACGGCGAGCAGGACACGTCGGAAGAGAGCCCAGCGCCGCCGTCGGTCGTTTACAACAGGACGAGAAATCCCACGAGCGCGATCAGGGACATGAGGAGCATGTAGTCGTCGAAGTTGGACGCGTCGTGCTTCAGTGCAACTCGTTCCGTTTGCATGGGCGTTGGTTGGGTGTGACAGGTCGGTGTGAGGGGACTCTTGGTACGCCCGGGAAGGAGAGTCGCAGGGGATGCCTCTCCTCCCGATTGCGCAGAGATACAGACGTCCTCGCCCATCGATTGGTGCGCAGGGTTCGACGAGTCGTCGCCTTCGCGCGACCAGTCACAACGGAGAAGAATACTGCGGGGGCTGACCCCCGGGCCGCTCGCCGACACGAGTCATTTGAGGGCCCCGCCACGGCTGTTCTAGAGCGTCTTCGCTACAACCACCGGCGCACGCGCCGACGATACTGCTCGTACTGTTCTCCGAACAGGGCCCTCAGGCGTGTCTCCTCCCGCTGGACGACGCGCCGCAGGTACAGCAACAGCGGCACGAGGGTCACGAGGGGCCACACGCTGTCGACCAGAAAGCTGCCCCCAATATGGACCAGGCTGTGGCCGGCGTAAATCGGATTACGGCTGTAACGGAACGGGCCCTCCGTGATCAGGTCCGGCGGCTCGTCGGAGTGAGCAGGGTGTTTCCCATGGGCCCGCATCGTCCAGAGCGCGCCCCCGAATAGCACGCCGCCGCCCACGATCAGGACGACCCCGATGGGGAGGTTCCAGGTCCAGGAGAGAAGCTCGGATGGCCAGACCTGCTCGATGGCCACGCCGACGAGGAAGGCCTCGAGGGTCAGCAGGGGAGAGGGGGCAAGGATGGTGCCGGGCGGCACCGCGTCGGCAGGGCCGCTCGTCGGGCCATCGTCTGGAGCGTCCGCGCTGTTCATGGGGGAGGTATTTTCAGAAGAACGCTTGGCCGAAGGGACGATTTCTATGGCCGAACCCAGCCTTTCTCCCGAGCGGGGAGGGACGTCGGGGCGATTGTATGTTCACCCCCCACAGCATAGGTCGAGGCTCTTAAGCCTCGTTCTGTCTGTCGAGCCTCATGCGTGTGGGGGTTCGGGTGTGCAGGCGCGGGCGGTGCCATTTTGGAACGACCTCCTGCCTGGAAAACCGCCATACAAATGACCGGGCCTATTCGTTGCCAAATCCCTTTCTGATTTCGTCGAAGGTCCGCTCGATGATGCGCTCGTCGATGCCGTTGTAGATCGCGCTCATGAGCTGGACGGTGCTTTGTGCCGCCTCCTCGAACACAAACCTTGGCGCGGCGAACTCGCACCCCACAAAATTGGGCGGCCTCCCGCCCTTGTACACCAAGCTGCACGTATCGAAGGAGCAGTTCTCAAAGTGCTTGCCGTCCAGCACGACGCGCTCGCTCGAAAAATTCTGGCCCAGCACCTCTTCGCGTTCCGATGTGCCGCCTGTGGCGTCGGCCTGGCCGTTTTGGTCAGTCATGGGAGAAGTGCGTCTGGCACGAGAACAATGAGGATTGCTTCTTTTACGCGCGGATCTAAGCCCTGGTTTTCATCGCTCCTGGCGCGAGGGGGCGAATTCCTCCGGGGACGGACTGGTCTACCCTTGCGGACGTGGGGCAGCGGGAGGCTAGCGCGGATCGATCTCACTGGAGAATCCACAGCTCGTGAACCGGGGGAGTAGGTCGGGAAAGCAGCCTGTGAGAAGGCCCCATCCGGATAGCAGGGCTGCCCACCCAACGGACCAACCATCCACAGCCTCCACAGACTTAGAAAACGCCCGGCTGAGAGCTGGTCTCTGGCGGGCCAGGAGTTGTGCGGGGGGCTCGAACCCTCGCGTCCTCTCGGACAACGGACTCCCGAGTTTCAGAAGTCGGGGATTCACGCGGGAAAGATTGTCGCATGTGTGGCGCACTACTTTCCCGGCTGGGTCTCGTCCGTCAATCCTGATCACGATCCGGTGCGCGCTGATCTTCTCGTCATTGAGACTAAATCGACCGTATCCGTCCCGATCGGTGTACGCTGCCACATCAAGCACTGGCCTGGCGCTCCCCGGTCCACTTTGTCTTAGAACCTTCGAATTGCAGCACCGGGAACCGATGACTGTTCAGAAGAAGACTGCTTTGCGGAAGAACTCGTCATGTGTTGGGACACTTGAGAATGGTCATTTCCGTTATTGCAAATATGACAACTCTGTCGCACATCGAGTAGGGAATGCTCCGTAGTCAGCTCCGTTCGGCTGGACGGGCTCGGGCAAATTTGGCCATGTAACGGGCTACCGTGAGCACCACCGGCCTCCCACGGATCAGCGTGGGTCTATCCCCGCGGATGCGGGGCTACCAAACTACGGAAGAGGGTGACGAACTCGAAGGGGGTGCCCCCCCCGGCCTGGCGGGATCGACCGGCATCCCGAAAGCTTTCGGGAGCAGTCGCGAAGGGGCGCGAGTGATTCAGACGATACCGGAGGCGCGGCCACGGCCTGCGAATGGCGCGTGTGGGAGCGGAGGAACGGAGCGACCGCCGCGCCGGGCCGTGGGTGGAGCGCCGGAGCCCCCCCTTCGTGTCACTCCTGGTGGCGAACGAGATGGGCAGAATGGCGCCGATACCGGTTGGGGACGGGCGGTGCGGCGTGCCTCCCTGCGCTACGGGCGGACTCGGTCCCTGTGAGAGCGGATTCGTTGCCGGGCCGGGAGAGCCGAACTCGCAAACGGCAAGCGTCTCAGGTTCCGCCCGTCGTGTTTGCCTGGATCCAGTCGATGAGCTCCTCCCGATCGACCTCGCCCGTGGCGATGCTGGTCATCATCTCCGCGGCTTCCTCGTCGTAGGACCCGTAGTCGAAGTCCATGTCGTTGGCCCGGAGAAAGGCGCGAATTGCCAGGAGCGCCGTCCGCTTGTTGCCGTCCTGGAAGGCATGGGCCTCCACGAGGGCCACGGCATAGAGGGCCGCAAGCTCGTACAGGGAGCGGATCCCCTGGTAGTGGAAGTATCCCCGTGGCCGATTCAATGCCCCGTTGAGATCACTACCCGGGTTGAGGGCATGCGTCTCACCCTCTTCGAGTGCCACACGATTCAGCTCCGTGACGGTCTCGGCATCCAGCCAGACGACCTCCATGGGCCGTTAGTTGTCGCCTTCCGAGAGGAGCTTGAACGTCTTCTCGTGCGACTTGCGGAACGCTTTCGCGTCCTCGATCAGGTCCTCTCGCTCCGTGTCGGTGAGTACCCGACTGTCGGCCGACGTCTCTTCGGTGGACGCCAAACGCTCGGAATCATACTTGTTGGAAGCGCCTCGGTCGGTCGGGGCCATGGCGAGAGAACGTGGATGATTGGAAAACGGCAGCACGGGACACGGAAAGTATCCTCGCGGATACACTGGTTATCGGTCGACTCCTGCAAAGTTCATTTCTGCCGACGTCAGACGTCCGAATCTCACAAATCCCCCCTTTAAGGAGCATGCATCGCTACTCGGGTCCTTTTCCCGTCGATTCCTCTCCGTGCAGATGAGATCTGCCCCGACTGCCCCGATCGGCTCCTCTCACGACGGAGAAGTCTCATTAGACGCTCGTTTCCGACGCGCCCCTCTCTTCGTAAAAGCAGGCTCTTGTCCGGGTGTGGAGCACGGACCCGTAGGCCTCCACCTCGGCACAACTAGACCGCAGAGCCAAAGTGCGAGAATCGACTGAAAAGACAAAACGCCCGGCCCCGTCAAGGACCGGGCGTTGGCGCGCCTCGGGACGTCCTAGGAAATGCGTTGTTCTCGGCGTGAAGCGAACGGACTTCCGGTTCGCTTTCGGAAGCGTTAAAGCACGCCGACCTTCGCGGTAATGTCGGCGGCCGCGCCGGCCGGGCCGGCCTGCATTCCGCGATTGCTGTAGACATCCTTGACGGCCTGCTCGCCGTTGCTGTAGAAGCTTTGGAAGGCGCTTGAGACCGCGTCGGCGTTGACCTCCAGGCCATCGGTCGTCGTGATGGCCGTATCCAGGGCCCCATTTAGGGCGTCGAGGGCCGACTGCAGGTTGTCAAATCCGTCCTGCACGTCGGTGGCGCCCATGTTGAAGCCCGTCTCCAGCTCGCTTTTCACCGACGAGCGGTAGTCCGAGACGGCCGACTGGATCTCCGAGACCGATCCGGCGGACCGGACCTCGCTGACGAGCGTCTCGCGGGCGGAGGCCAGCGGGCCGCCGACGTCGCCTCCCGTCC
>CAZMDV010000155.1:0-6499 GCA_964564875.1 uncultured Salinivenus sp. | reverse complement strand
TGACGCCGACGATGGCGAAGTACCCGACGATGATGGCCAGGTCCAGGGTCGCGAGAGGAAAGTCTGGAGACATATGGGCGGGAGGGAGTTTGGGGCAGGCACGGAAGGCCCAAACGTGACGAGAAGGCTACACACAGACCTGGGACTCGTCAACACTTGGGCAAGGCGTCCAGGGAGCGTGCTTTTTCGGAACGCCCAGCCGGAGGATCATCGCGCAACTTTGTAAGCGGTTTCAGCAAAAGTATCAAGGGACGCGGAGGGACGCAAGAGGAGGCAAGAAATTACTTCTCAACACTCGATCCGGCCCACGTTCCACCGAAAGATCGGAGAATCAGGGCCTAGATTACGGGGAGACGGTATTCAAACCGGCGGGCGAACACGCAGGAATCGTCGCCGCCGCGACAGAACGTGACACCGATACAGGAGAAAAGCGCTTCCGCTTGACATTGGGTTAAGGAAAGATTACGATGTAAGCGGTTACGAAAAGTGATCGCGGTCACGCCCCTACTGCTCCCCCCCTCGTGTCGGCAACGATTTACGATATCGCTGAGCGAGCGAGCGTGTCGACGGCGACCGTTTCGCGGGTCTTCAACGACGAACCCGGAGTCAGCGAAGACACCCGGAAGCGCGTCCTGGAGGCGGCGAAGGCGCTCCACTACCAGCCTCATGCCTCTGCACAAAATCTGGCGCGGGAGCACACCAACCAGATTGCCGTCGTGGCGCCGGTCGTGGCGAACTACTTCTACATGCACGTAATGCGGGGTATCCAGCACGTGCTGGCGGAGCGAAGTATGGACCTGATGGTGCATGCCCCGGCAAATCCGCAGGGCCGCATTCACGTGCAGCCCGAGGCGGAGTCCTTCAACGCATACATGGACCGGGCCCTCCAGCCGGGCCGCAACGATGGGATTCTGCTCCTTTCGATGCCGCTCACCGACGAGTGGGCCGAGCGCCTGGCGAATACAAGTCAGTCTATTGTCTTGGTCGATACCGAGCATTCGGCCTTCGAGTCGCTTGCCGTAGACAGCAAGCACGGGGGGTACGAAGCCACGAAGCACCTGATTGATCTGGGCTATGAGCGAATTGGGCACATTACCGTCGAGTACGATCCCCCGCCGGCCCGCCACCGTCGTGAGGGCTACAGGCAGGCGCTGCGGGACAACGGGCGATCGGTCGACGAGCACCTCATTGCCGCGAGTGACGAGCGCCCCTTTGCGTTTTCCGAAGAGGGAGGCTACCGGGCCATGAAGACGTTGCTCGACCGCGATCCCGCCCCGGACGCGGTGTTTGCCGCGTCGGACATGCAGGCGCTGGGGGCGATGCGCGCGGCTCAGGAGGCCGACCTCCGTGTGCCGGGCGATCTCGCAATCGTCGGGTTCGACGACATTGAGCTGAGCCAGTGCGCCGGGCTCACGACGCTCCGACAGCCCGCCCGAACCATGGGCACCCGAGCCGCCGAGAACCTCCTGCGGCGCATCGAAACGCCCGGCGACAGCCCGGTGTCGAGCACGGTGTTTTCCCCAGAACTCGTCGTCCGGCGGACGTGCGGAGGGGACGGCGAGTCGGAGGACACATCGGTCGCGTTCACACTGGACGGAACCGCTTAGGAGGGACACGCTGGCCATCATCATTGTGCCTGAGATCGGTTTCTGGTGGGCGCGCAGAGGCCGGGACAAACCATGACCGCGAGCACTCACCTACAGATACGCGCCAAGCGCACACGCCGAACACACGACAGATGGCGTCTCGGACCCCCACCCCGATGGACCGAGACCCCGACAGTCTGGACGTTCCGAACGGGTCCGACTGTCCCCGTACGATTCTGCATCATCGACACATCACCAGTCCAATGCGATACCGATCTTCGATCATCACGCTCGTGCTCCTCGGCATGACCCTCTGCGTGGGGACGGTCGCGGCCCAAGAGCAGGAGGTTAGCGGCACCGTCACGAGTGCCGACGACAACGCGCCACTGCCGGGCGCCAACGTGTCCGTGCCGGGCACCACCATCGGCACGGCCACCAACGCGCAGGGCGCCTACACCCTGTCGGTGCCCAGCGACGCAGACTCGCTGCGGTTTTCGTTCGTGGGATTTCAGGCCCAGACGGTCCCCATTGCCGGGCGCACGACGATCGACGTAGCGCTCCTCCCGCGGGCGCAGCAGATCGAAGAACTCGTCGTCGTAGGATATGGCGTGCAGGAGTCGGGGGACGTGACCGGCTCGGTCCAGGGGGTAAGCGAGGAAAGCTTCAATCAGGGAAATGTCGCGAATGCCGAGGAGCTCATCGCGGGCAAAGTGGCGGGCGTAAACATCTCGAAGGCGGGTGGGGCGCCGGGGGCGGGATCGCAAATCCGTATCCGAGGCTCCTCTTCGGTGAACGCGGGCAGCTCCCCGCTCTTCGTCATCGATGGGGTGCCGATCGACAATGCGGGGAACTCTGCGCAGCGCAATCCCCTCAATTTCCTCAACCCGAACGACATCGAGGATGTCTCTGTCCTCAAGGATGCGTCGGCCAGAGCCATCTACGGGTCGCGAGGGGCCAACGGGGTGATTGAGATCACCACGAAGAGCGGAGAAGGAAGGGAGCCCAGTCTGAACTACGGAGGGTCTGTCTCTAGCGCCTCGGTGGCGGATCGGGTCGACGTATTGGATGCCAACCAGTTTCGCCGGGTCGTCCGTCAGGAGGAGCCGGGCTTAACGGGGCTGCTCGGGGATGCGAATACTGACTGGCAGGGCGCCGTGGAGCGGACGGCGATCGCTCAGGAGCACAATCTTGGGTTTTCCGGGGGGGATGAGTCGTCCAACTATCGCATCTCGCTGAACTATCTCGACGAACAGGGGGTGCTTTTCGGGGAGAACTTCGAGCGCATCAGTGGGTCATTTCGGTACAGCCGCGACTTTTTAGACGACGACCTGACGATACGGACAAATCTCCGGGGGGCGAGGCAGGACCGTACGTTCGAGCCGGGCGTAGTCGGGGCCTCCGCAAGCATGGCACCCACCCAGCCCGTTCGTGATCCTGATAGCCCGTTCGGAGGCTTCTTCGAGTGGTCCGACGAGATTTCGGGGGACCAACTGGCCACAAACAATCCTGTCGCCTCCGTGGTGCTGACGGAGAACACCGGGAAAACATACCGGAGTCTCGGCAACGTGGAGGCCGAATACAACCTGCCCTTCGTGGAGGGGTTGAGCACCCGCGTGAAGCTTGGCTACGACGTGCAGGAGGGCGAGAACAAATTTTTTGCTCCTTCTAATTTGAAAGCCCAGGCAGAAGCCGGAAGTGAGGCAGGACAGGTGAACCGGAATAACTTCTCCCGGACGAACACCCTGCTCAATGTTTTTCTGGAATACAACCGTGAGTTCGACGAAATCAACAGCAGTATCGACTTCACGGGCGCATACGAGTACCAGGATTTCGAGAGTGAATTTCCCGAGTTGTCGGGGAGAGGATTGGCCTTCGACTTTCTTCGGGAGAAAAGCCTGGCCGTTGTGGACAGCATCGAGAACATTAACGGTTCAATTTTTGAGACGCAGAACCGCCTGATCTCCGGGTTTGGACGCCTGACGTACACGTTCATGGACCGATACACAGCCACCGTCACTCTTCGACGAGACGGCTCCTCCCGATTTGGGCCAGGCAACCGGTGGGGGACGTTTCCCTCCGCGGCCATCGGATGGCGGCTGTACCGAGAGCCCTTCCTGCGGGACCTGGACTTCCTCTCCAATTTGAAGCTGCGGGTGTCCTGGGGCGTCAATGGGAACCAGGAATTCGGGGACTTTGCCTACCTGTCGACCGTCGCATTCGGAGACGCGGGGGCGCTTCAGCAATTCGGCGACGAGTTTGTCACGACCGTGCGTCCCAACGCGTCAGACCCGGAGCTCCAATGGGAGGAGACGGCCTCTCTGAATGTCGGCGTCGACTACGGGTTCTTCGACGGGCGGCTCACGGGGGCGATTGAGTACTACCAGGAGGATACCGACAAGCTGCTCTTCGATGTCCCAATCCCGGGCGGCTCGAACCTGAGAGACCGGCTCCTCACCAACATTGGATCCCTGGAGAACGAAGGCGTGGAGTTCAGCGTGGACGCTCAGGTGATCGATCGGGACGATTTGAGCTACAATGCGCAGTTCACTGCGGCGACGAATGACAATGAGGTCACCAACGTGCCTCGTGGGGGAGAATCGGGGATTGACGTTGGTGGAATCAGCGGTGGGGTGGGCAACACCATCCAGAAAATTCGGGAGGGGGCCCCGATCAACTCCTTCTTTGTCCTTCGTCACAAGAAAAATGACCAGGGAGATCCGGTTACGGACGGGCCGGGAGTGTCAGACACCGACATGTACGTGGATCAGAACGACGACGGGGAGATCGGCGCTGCGGACCGCGTCATCGGAGAAAGCCCACAGGCCGACTGGACGTTTGGGCACACCTCGCGGGCCACGTACCAAAACTTCGATCTGAGCTTCACGCTCCGGGCCGAAGTGGGGAACCACGTTTACAACAACGTCGCCTCGAATTTCGGGCGCCTCAGCCGTCTCACGGAGTTTGACCCCTCCAATCTGCACGAGTCGGTGTTGACCACGCGGTTCAACGAGGGGCAGTTCTTCTCCGATTACTTCGTAGAGGATGCCTCCTTCCTGCGTGTGGATAACATCTCACTGGGCTACAACGTCCCGGTGGAGGCGATTCCGAAGGTCGATGGCATCCGCATCTATGGGGCGGCCCAGAATGTTTTCACGATCACCGGATACAGCGGTCCGGATCCGGAAGTGCCGGGCGGTATCGACAACCAACTGTTCCCACGTTCGCGGACCTTCACGGCGGGCGTAAACGTTCAGCTGTAACCTTTTGAACAGGTGCTTCGAACGGTCCTCAGCCAATTTTTAAGGTACCATCCTACTTATGACATACAACAAGCTTCTCTCGATCCTTCTCGCTTCCTTCTTGCTCATCGGCTTGGTCGGCTGCACGGACGTCGGCGTCTCGCCGGAATCCACGACGACCGTCGAGAACGCGTTCCAGGATGGACAGGCCATCAAGGGGCACCTGGCGAAACTGTACGCGGGGCTGGCGCTCACTGGGCAGTCGGGAGAGGCCGGCAACCCGGATCTCGTGCAGATCGACGAGGGGTTCTCGCAGTACGTCCGCCTGTGGTGGCAAATGCAAGAACTCCCGACCGACGAGGCGGTCATTGCGTGGAATGACGCGAACATCCAGAACCTGAATACGCAGACCTGGTCGTCCGAAAATGGATTTGCCTCGGCCATGTATTCCCGAATTTTCTTCCAGGTGGCGCAGGTGAACGAGTTTCTCCGCCAGACGACCGAGCAGAAGCTGGAGGAGCGAAACATCACGACGTCCATCCGGCAGAAGGTGCCGCAGTGGCGAGCCGAGGCGCGGTTTCTCCGCGCGCTTAGCTACTGGCACGCGGTCGATCTCTTTGGGGGTGTTCCGCTCGTGACCGAAGAGGATCCCATCGGGGATGGGACTGGCGAAACGGCGCCGGAGATGAGCACCCGGGCGGAGCTGTTCGACTTCGTGGAGAGTGAGCTCCAAGCAGTCACGAGTGCGGATGGTGAGGAAACGCTACCGCCAGCGGGCATGGGGGAGTACGCCCGGGCCGACAAGGCGGCGGCCTGGATGGTGCTGTCGAAGCTGTACCTCAACGCCGAGGTGTACGTGGGGGAGAGCCGATACGATGACGCGGTCACCGTCACGAATGAGATCATTAACGCCTACGGTGCCAGTGCCGACGCCCTGGAGCCGGACTACCACGATCTGTTCCTCGCGGACAACCACACGGCCGATGGGATCATCTTCGCCGTTCCGCAGGACGGACAGAGATCGAAGGCCTTTGGCAACACGACGTATCTCGTGAATGCCTCCATTGGGGGGGCAATGTCCGCATCGGATTACGGCGTCCCGGCGGGCGGCTGGGCAGGGCTGCGCACGACGGCCGCGGCGGTCGATCTCTTCGAGTCGAATGACACCCGGCCGGAATACGAGAATGTGCCCGGGAGCGGCCAGTTCTTCACGAGTGGTCAGCAGAAGCAGGTAGAGTCGCTGACCACCTTCACCAATGGGTTCGCGGTTCCGAAGTACCAGAACATCACGTCGGACGGCGAGCCGGGGCAGGACGAGGAGTTTCCGGATACCGACTACCCGATGTTTCGGCTCGCGGATGCGTACCTGACCTACGCGGAGGCGAAACTTCGAGGCGGCACCGGAGGCGAGTTCGATGAACTCACTCTCGTGAACCTTCTCCGGGACCGAGCGGGCCTGAGCGATATCACGGCCTCGGATCTGGATCTGGACTATATTCTTGACGAGCGGAGCCGGGAGCTCCACTGGGAAGCCACGCGGCGAACGGACCTGGTCCGGTACGGTCGCTTCACGGGCGGCGACAAGTTGTGGGCCTTCAAGGGTGGAGAGCAGCAGGGGATCGCTACGGAAGAGTTCAAGAACCTGTATCCGATCCCCGCTAGCGAAATCTCCGC
>CAZMDV010000154.1:0-6521 GCA_964564875.1 uncultured Salinivenus sp. | reverse complement strand
GCAGGTGCTCGGTCGAGACGTACTCGTCGTCCATCACGTCCGCCTCGGCGCGGGCCCGGTCGAACACCTTCTTCAGGTCCTCGCCGACGTACTGGTCGCCGGCACTCGCGCCCGTCACCGTGGGCAGCGCTTCCATGGCCTCCTCGGCCTGTTTGCGCAGGCGGTCCACGTTTGCCCCTACGCGCCGTAGGATCGACACGGCCACGCTGTCCGGGTCGCTCAGAAACGCCTCCAGCAAGTGCGGCGGCTCAATGCCCTGATGATTTTTGGAGGCCGCGAGCTCCATCGCCTTCTGGACGGCCTCCTGGGCCTTAACCGTAAATTTTTGCAGGTTCATAAATTGTAGTCTTGATTGATCCAACAAGAGAAAGGAAGCAAAGGGGACGCCGCCCCCTGAGGATTCGTCGTCCCTCAGTAGGACAACTTCCGCATTGCCCACTCATTACCACGGTCGAAAATTGTACCAACCGATGACGATCTGACAGGATGACAGGGCGGTTCGTGATTCGTGAAGCGTGAGAAGGGAAAACCTCACGCATCACGTTTCACGGATCACACCCCACGGACCTGCCAGCGCGCGGAGTCTTCATTCGCAGCGGAGTGGTTCGTCCCAGCCTTCCTGGGTGGAGTTCCCACTTCCCGTCCCAAATTCCGGACGCTGAATTCGTAACGCATCGCGTCATTTCCAGGAACCAGTGACACGTTGCGTTATTATTGACTTTACAGCGGATTTGTGTTACGTCCGCATTCGACTTTGACCGCGTACAACCCCCAGACCACTGTCATGACGACCACGAACGAGGAGACGCCGACCGGGGATCGGAAGGGCTTCGCCCTGAAGGAGTTGCCCGATGAGGTGCGAGGCCGGGCCCGCGAAATCTGGCTCGCGGGCCTCGGGGCCCTGGAGCGGCTCGAAGAGGAAGGGGACAAGGTCTTTGAAACGCTCGTTGAGCGCGGCAAGCGCTACGAAGACGCGCGCCGCGAGCAGATTGAGGAAGCAACCGAGAACCTCCGCGAGCAACAGGAGGCGTTTACTGAGGACGTGACCCAGCGCCTCGACGACGCCACCGAGTCGGTCGAGAAGGCCGTGTCGGATACGCTGAGCGGCACCCTCGGCCAGATCGGGGTCCCGACGCGCAATGAAGTGCGTGACCTCTCCCGCCGTGTGGGCGAGCTGTCGGAGAAGCTCGAAGCCCTCTCGGAGATGCTGGAAGCGCAGCAGACGGCCGTGGAGGCGCGCATCTTTCACGTCGCGCCCAACGATGACGGGTGGATCATCACGGTCGAGGGGGAGGACGAGCCCGTCAGCGAGTACGGCACGAAAAAGGAGGCCGTGAGTGCCGCCCGCGAGACAGCCAAGGCGCAGGCGCCTAGCGAGCTCGTCGTCCACAAGCAGGACCGCTCGGTGCAGGAGAGCTTCTCGTACGACAACGAGTAGGCCCCCCGCTCACGGCGGGAGGTCCATCCTGTCTGAACGGTCTCCCCCATGTCTGCGACGGCCGCTCCGGATGTTCTTTTTCGGCGGCTTCTCGGGGCACCGCTGCGATGGACGACCGGCTTGAAGTCGAGGGGGCCGGGCAGGAGTGGTCGAGGCAACGCGACGCGGATGCCTCATTCCTCTGGCGGACGACACGGATTGGCCGAGAGTGCACCAGCCTCCACGCTCTGCCCGTAGGCCCGGTCGCGCATCGTACGTCGTGCCCTCGGGCAGGCGGACAATCTGACACGTCCGAATAGGGGGGCGGAGTGCCCGGCTCCGTTGTCCCGGGCGGGTGGTCGCGTCGAACGAGGTAGGCGCGCCCGCCGCACACCGTGCCCTCGCCTGCCGAATCGACGACGGCTGCGCCCTCGTTCAGGCTCGGTCCGGAAAACGTGTCGGCGCTCGTCGCCTCGATCTGACGGGCGACGAATGTAATGAGGCGCCCCGTGCGGTCGCGACCCTGAAGGTGGCTGTCAGTGAGGGGGCCGTCCAGCGCGGGCCAGATCGACGAGCCTATCGCACTCCGGCGTGGCGCTTCCGTCTGTGCGGAAGGAGGCAGCTAGGGCGACGATGTCGAGGGACGAGCCGTCGCCCTGTAGCATCAGCGACGGGCTCTCGAGGGGCGGCTGCACGTTCGTGTCTGCCCCGAGCCGCGTCATTTCGACACCGAACGGCAGGTCCTCGGAGGCGGTCTCCTCGTCCATCGACTCCGCGCACCTGCACGTCAAAAGATCAATTCCGACGGCAAGAAGGAAACGCGCTCCCCCGCAGATCCGCAGTGTGGCGAAGAGCATCCTGTGTGAGGGGGCAATTGTTGCTCCGCGTCGCAAAAACGTCGCAGTGAGTATGCCCGTAAGGGCCCCCACCCGGGCATCGCTCCCACACGCCCCGTTGGCCTAGCACCGGCCCGTGCTGCTCATTTTCCCAACCCCCTACGTCTCCGCGCCATGATCCACGAAGACGTTCTAATGCGGCAGATTCGTCAGTTCACGAAGGCCATCGCCACACTGTTGGGGCAGTCGTCCCGCGAGCAGCCCGAGGAACTGCTGCGGGCCATTGACGAGGCCTGCCAGACGCACCTCGACGGGCGGGCGGAAGATCTGCACATCCTCCCGCCCGACGCCCTCCTGGATCTGTGCCGCGAGAATGGTCGGTTCGTGCCGGACGTGGCCCAGACCCTGGCCCGCGCCCTGCACCGAATGGGGGAGACCTACGAGTACCAGGACAACCCCGAGAAGGCTGGCGCCTGTTTCGCACGCTCCCTCCTCCTGTACCGCCACCTGCTCCAGGATCCGGACGCGCCGGTCTCGTGGCAGGCCGGCACCACCGTCGCCGCGCTCTCAGGGCGCGTCGACGCGCTTCCGGTAGACGACGCCACAGAGGAGGCGCTGGAGGCATTGCGGAATGGGACGGAGTAAGGGCACGCCTCGGCTGGAGCACACATCGGCCCCCGGTCCTGAAACCCTCCCGGGGCCCCTCATCCACCCTGTTCAGGCCCGTCCGTAAAGAATCGCGAATGCCGTCGTACGACGAGCACGCCGCCAACCGACAGGAATCCAGCAAGACATGTCCGATGAAACTGCAGAACTTGCCGAACGAGCCAACGAAATCTTCGACCGCGTGATACGCCCGCAGGTCGATGTCGAGGAAGAAGCGCACAAGTATGTCGCCATCGACATAGAGTCTGAGGACTTCAAAGTCGGTGCCAACCAGCGGGTCGCGTCGGATCGCCTGCTCGAACGCCATCCGGAAGCGCGGGGGCACATCTTTTTCGCCGCGTCGGCAGTCCCTACGCCCATCACTTCGGGGGCGGCCTGCGAGAGGAAACCGGCGAATGACAACCGGATTCATCACCCGCGACCGAGAACCTGCCCTGCAATTGGGGGTCGTCGGCCCGGAGAGTAGCCGCTCGTTCGAGGCGATCATCGACACCGGCTTCAATGGAGGCCTCGCCCTCCCTCCAGAGTGGATCGAGGCCCTTGGCCTGCCCCGGGCCGGGCACGAACAGATGGTGCTGGCCGATGGAAGCGCAACCGGCGCCTATCTGTACGACGGATACGTAATTCTCGACGAGGCGGCATACGAGGTCGTCGTGACCGAGGCGCTGGGGCCCCGCTTGCCGGCACGGATCTGTTCTTGGGGTTCTCCCTCTTTGTGGGGTTTCAGGTCGTCAGGGCCGTTGAAGTCAATCCACTGTTGCCCTTCTCTTGACGGGACCGTTCAGAACAAGGTCGGGGCTTCCTCCCCCCGGGAGACGACGGAGGACGCCCTGGAGGCGCTGCGCAACGGGACGGGAACGGGACGGGTTAGCCAACCAGCCCTCCCTCTCTTTCACTGGGCTCGCGGAACTGGTAGGAGGCAAGGCGGCGATACAGCCCCTCCTCCTGCATTAGCTCAGCGTGCGTGCCCCGCTGCACGATGCGGCCGTCGTCGAGCACGAAAAGACGGTCGGCGGTCTGGACGGTGGAGAACCGGTGCGCGATGATGAAGGTGGTGCGCCCTTCCATGAGCCGTTCCAGTGCCTCCTGCACGAGCGCCTCCGACGCGGAGTCGAGCGACGAGGTCGCTTCATCGAGTAGCAGCAGGCGCGCGTCGCGCAGCAGCGCCCGGGCGATGGCCACGCGCTGGCGCTGGCCTCCGCTCAGCTTCACGCCCCGCTCGCCCACCGCCGTATCGTAGCCGTCGGGCATGTCCACGATAAAATCGTGGGCGTTGGCCGCGCGGGCGGCCTCCGCCACCGCCTCGTCGGACGCGTCGAGTCGCCCGTAGCGAATGTTGTCCCCGATGGTGGTATTGAAGAGCTGCACCTCCTGCGACACCGACGCGATCTGCTCCCGGAGCGACCGCCGCGTGACCGTCGACAGGTCGTGGCCGTCCACCAGCACGCGGCCCGTCTGCGGCGCGTAGAAGCGAGGGATGAGGCTCATGAGCGTCGACTTGCCCGCGCCGCTCGGGCCCACGAAGGCGACGGTCTGGCCGGGCGCCACGTCGAGCGAGATGTCGTGCAGCACCGGAACGCCTTCGTCGTAGGCAAACGTGACGTGCTCGAGACGCACGTGCCCCTCAATGGGGGGAAGCGCAGTGGCGTCGGGGGTGTCGCGGAGGCCGGGCTCCGTGTCGAGCAGGTCGAACAGGCGCTCCGTGGCGCCCGCAGCGCTATTGAACGTGGAGTAGAGCTGCGACATGCTGCCCACGCTCCGCGCGATGTTGAAGGCGTAGAAGACGAACGCCACGAGGTCTCCTTCCGTGAGCCGTCCGGCCAGCACCTCGATGCCCCCATACCAGAAAATGGCCACGAGGGCCGCGAAGAAGAGAAGCCCTACCGTCGATTCGAACAGGGCCGAGACGAGCACGCGGTAGCGCGCCGTGCCAAAGAGGTCTTCGACCGCTTCGTTGTAGCGGTCTACCTCATAGTCGGACCGCGCAAAGGCCTTCACGACACGGATCGACGCCAGGGCCTCCTCCGCCACGGCCGTCGTGTCGGCCAGGCGGTCCTGAATGTCGCGGGCCAGCGCCCGGATCTTGCGCCCGAAGTAGATGGCAAACCCCGTGACCGCCGGCACGATGAGGAAGATGATGAGACTGAGCCGCCAGTTCAGCACCACCATGAGCGCCACCGACCCCACCAGCGAGAGCGACTGGGTGAGCAGGTTGGACAGCGCGTCCTTTACCGCGCTCCGCACCGAGCCGACGTCGTTGGTGAGGCGCGAGGTGAGGTCGCCGGTGCGGTGGTCTTCAAAGAAGCGCAGGCTCTGCCGGTGAAGGTGCCGGTACACCTTCTTCCGCAGGTCGGCTACCACCCGCTCGCCCGTCCAGCCCAGCAGGTACTTCCCTCCGAAGGCGGCCGCGGCCCGGAGCACGAAGAGCACGACGAGCGCCAGGGTGAGCGTGTTGAGTAGCGCCCTGTTTTCCTCCTGAAACACCGCATCGACCAGTTCCCGCAGGCCCAATGGCACTACGAGCGCGATGCCTGCGCCCAGCACGGTGAGCACCAGGGCAGCCGCGAGGCGGACACGGTAGGGCCAGCCGAGACGGAAAATGCGCCGAAGAGACACCCACAGCCGCTCGGGGCGGAATGAGGAATTCTCAGGCGAGGAGTCGGCCTCCGGCATGAAAAACGCGGAATGAGGACAAGTAGACTGCGGTGTATACGATTGTTAAGGCAACCTTTTCCCCGACTGCAGGGATTCGAGAGGCCGTCTGTCTTTTGGGAAAAAGACGCCAAACCGTAGCTGAGAGTGTCATTGGGGGGACCGTTGACGCATGCGCCGTCCAGTGTCCGCACGCAGATCATCCCCGTTGGGGCAAGGAGCGCGCAACAACCGAGGGGGGCTTTTGTGGAAGGAGGTGGTCGTTTCCCTATTCACGCCGTTGCTCCCCCTATGCATCGCCCCACCTTGTTTTTTCTCCTTCTCTCGGCGACCGGTATCCTCGCAGCCTGCGGGACCACCGCCAACTCCATGTTCAACGACGAGCGCGAGTCGTACGTCCAGGAAAACGAACTGACGGGGACAGACAGCGTCCACGTGATGGAGGGCCGTATCTACCGCGGAATGCCCATCGACCATGCCATTGCGGCGCTCGGCCCGCCCAACAGTCAAGACACGACGAGCTCGGAGGACGGGATCCGTGTCGAATACATGTACAGGTCGCGTCCCAACGCCTTCGATCCCGGCAATATACACCGAGCGTACGTCTACGCGGAAGACCAGGAGGTTACGGACTGGGAGGACCTGGACAAGATTCCCCGCTTCGACACCTACTACGAAGGCGGAATGTGATGGCGCGTTCTGACTCGCGACATCGCGACGAACCTCGACCGGTCAGGGGGTCTTCGTGTGTGCCCCCATCCCCAGCCGGTTCAGCGTAAAAGATTGGACGGTTGAAGGGTATGAGGGAAACCCTCTTCCGATGAGGCCCGGCATCTCGTCGGCCTGATCTCGATATCGTCTCGATATCGTGATGCGGGGCTCATAGGACCGCCCCCGACCAGATCACCTTCACCCTGACTCTTCCCGTGTGCCCATCTTCACACCTTCCA
>CAZMDV010000153.1:2751-6562 GCA_964564875.1 uncultured Salinivenus sp. | reverse complement strand
CGGGAGTACAGGATCGCCCATGGGAGAAAGGCCTGAGCAGGTCAGCAAACGTGCGTAATCAGGAGGGCAGGGAGCAAGGAAGGGTGTACGAAGCAGATAGGACGGCGGGGAATATGCGCCAGCGCATCATCTACCGGCTAGCCATTCAATAATGGAGCAAGCAGATACTAGAAGCTCAACCTTCCCGAAATCTGTAACGGCTGCTTCAACCGCAATAGCAGGGCCAAGGAAGACATCTGGATAGACAGGTCCGGCAGTCGAGCGTACGAGGCAATCTATTTTGTTTGGGCAAATACGGTTGAGCCGGTGTTCTCGCGTGAAGCCGCCTCCGGTCCCCCGCCCTTACCCATGGTGGGGTGCTACCAAAGCAAAAGCGCCCGCCCCTCCGGGCCTTTCGGCCCGGGCAGGCGAGCGCTTCCCCGTTGAGCGACGTAGAACCCTCGGTTAGTCTACGACTCAGCGCAACACGGAGGGCCACACCGACTAATCCGGATACAGCCAAGTGATCTGGGTGCTGGTCTGAGCCGTTTCACCCAGGACCTCGATGCTGTTGATCTTGACCAGCTTCCCGGGGTTGGCGTCGATAACCTCTTCTTCCGGGAGCTCCCGGTCAATCTCTTCCCGACGGTCCTCGACCAGCTGGGACTTGAGAGCCTCGGCCTCGGCGCGAACCCGGAGGCCCTCTTCCAGATTCTCCGTCTGCAGGTTGACCGGCAGGTAGGTCTCTCCCCCGACGCTTTCGATAACCCAGGCCTTCCCGCCGTTGACCTGCTGCTGGCTAAAGGTACCCTCGACCTGAAACGTGGTGGGGCGCTCTCGGGGGTCTTCCACCCTATCGCCGCTGCCGACCGGATTGTCGCTGCACCCGGCCAGCGTCACGAGAAACGCTCCGACCAGGGGGATGATTAGGGCAATTCCGCGAAGGGCGTTCAGCGAAGATCGCGTTTCTATGGACGAGTTTTTGCCACGCATGGCTGAAGGAGAGTTGATGAGGAGGATTGACGGAAATGGCGAGCGGATCGGTCTTGGGGCATCGGGAATGTCCCATCGGGGACGTTTCCCATCAGGCTCGCGTTTATTAGGCACGTAGGATTCGAACCGGCTTGAACACCTTTCGTGTGAACATTCTTCGAAGTGTGGGGCCTGGACGGAGGCCTGGATTGGGGGCCCAGATCTGTGCTGGGTGGTCCTACGGTCGAAGATCCACGGCGGAAGAAACGATCCGATCCAGATCGTAGCGACGACCAAAGAAAACGTCCGCCCCGACGAACCGAGGCAGGCGCGGTGACAGGATTCCCCTTCCCCCAGAACCAGCGGGGGTATCGCGCCCGCGCTCCACTGAGAGGAGAGAGATCAGAAACGGTACAGAAGGCCCTGGATCGTCGGATCCGATAGGGCGGACCGTTCTTGGTGCTCGATGCGCTTCAGCGCGAACTCGACCGCAACGAGAAAAACGCGCAAGAACGAAGACTCGAGAAGGCGCCTCTGTCTGAGTAGGAAGATCAACCAGAATTCGGCAATCCCCCGACTTCGCGCGGGAGAGCGAGCTCTAGATGACGGAGGCACTGCGGGGGGAGACCCCGGCGGTCTACGAAGAGGGGAACCGGGCGCTCGGGGAGCGCGTCCCCCACTTGAACCTCGACGAGTACGGGTACCACTAACCCCGCGTCGTCCCCTCAGCCGTTGGGCGCCGGCGGCTCCGGTCGGCGACGCCTCCTCTTCGGGGGTCGTGCCGCCGCGCGCTCTCGACCGAGGGGGCTCCTGGGTAGGTCCTCCTGCACAGTTGGGACGGGACTCTCCTCGGGACTGCTCGTCGCAAACGCAGGACCTGGCCGCGGATCTCTGCTTCGATCCACCCATGTAGAGAGGCCAGCGAGCCCTTCCTGCGCGGAGCAGGGCGCCTTGGCACCAACTCGTTTGCCAAGCCCTAATGGAGATCCTTCATCGACGATCTTCCTTGCGGCGGGCTGTCGCGCCGCGCACGCCCTCGACCTGTCATCCCCATGCGCCTCCTTTTCGTCACTCAGGACTTCCCGCCCGACGTCGGCGGCATTCAGACGTACTCGTGGGAGGTGGCCCGCCGCCTGGCGGGCCGGGCAGAGGCCCTGAGTGTCGTCGCCCCGGATCGGCCGGGTGCGGCCCCGGTCGACCGCGCCGCCTCATTTCCGGTCACGCGCCTGCCCATCCGCCCCGACCTTCTTCCGCTCCTCCTCCTGACGGCACTGCCGGCGCGAGCCCGGCGGAGGCAGATCGACGTCGCCGTCCACGCCCAGTGGCAGACCGTGGGGGCCTCCGTGCTGGCGCGGGCCCTGTTTGGGCACCCCCGGCACGTCGTGTGCGCGGTCCACGGCCGCGAGCTCCTGTTTAACCCAGCCTCGACCTATCCGGGCCTTGGCGCCGCGTACGACCGCGTCCGGCGGGGGCTCCTCCGGCAAGTCGACGCGGTTCTGCCTGTGAGCAAATACACGGCCGGCCTACTCCGCGAGCAGGGCGTGCCGCCGGACTGCACGCACGTCGTCCCGAACGGCACCGACCCGGAGCACTTCCGGCCCCGGGACGGGACGGCACTCCGACGACACCTCGGGCTGACGGGCCGCTCCCTCCTGCTGACGGTAGGACGGCTCGTGCGGCGTAAGGGCATCGACACGGTCCTGCGGGCCCTCCCGGCCATCGTGCGGGGCCGCCCCGACGCGGCGTACGTAATCGCGGGGACGGGGCCGGAGCGGCCCCGCCTCGAACGGCTCGCCGGCCGCCTCGGGGTTGAGGATCGCGTCCACTTCGTGGGCCAGGTCGACCACGACCGCCTCCCGCTCTACTATAGCGCCGCCGACCTGTTCGTGATGCCGGCCCGCGAGCCAGGCCCGGACGTCGAGGGGTTCGGGCTCGTGTTCCTGGAGGCCGGGGCCTGCGGTACGCCCGTCCTCGGGAGCCGGGCCGGCGGCATTCCGGAGGCGATCCGGGACGGGGAGACGGGGCTGCTCGTCCCTCCCGACGACCCCGCCCGCCTCGCCGAGGCCGCCCTTCGCGTCCTCACGGACCCCGAGCTTGCCGACGCACTCGGGCAGCGGGGGCGCCGCCGGGCCGTCCATGAGTCGAGCTGGGCCCACGTCGCCGACCGCATCTACGGGCTCCTGTCGTCTCTGGCGGGGTGAGGGGCCGCCAGAACGGCACCGGCGGGCAGCCCGTCCCACTGCCACGTCAAGGCCACCTCTTCCATCCTCCTTCGCCGCCGCATGCTCCTGCTCCAGGGCGTCTTTCGATCGGGCACCACGGCGCTCTTCCGGGCGCTGCGCCGGGACGAGCGGCTGCGCTGCTTCTACGAGCCCCTGCACCCCGACCTCCTGGGCCACGCCCGCGAGGCGCGGGCCGGCCGGCCGGAGCACCCGAAGTCGCCGCTCTACGCCGAGTACGCCCCCGTCCTCGACCGGCTGGAGTCGCAGCTCGGCCCCTCGCCTCCATCTTGGCCCCTGTGGCTTGGGCCCGAGGACGAGGCCCCCGCCCTGAGGACCTACCTGGACTGCTTGGCTGGCGCCGACGGGGAGCCCCTCCTGCAGTTCAACCGGGCGTTCTGGATGGTCCCCTGGCTCGCCCAGGAATTCCCGGAGGCCTCCATTGTGCACCTCGTCCGCGATCCAAGATCGGTCGTGTGGTCGCAGCTCACCACTGCATCGGGCGAGCGGGTGCGGATGGACTGGCCCCTTCTGGGCCGACTGCTTCCCGTCTCGACCGGCGCCCTGCGCCGGGCGTTCTCCGAATACGCCTACTTTGGGGCGTACCACCTCGACGAGCACTTCGAGGCGGGCCTGCGGCT
>CAZMDV010000153.1:0-2651 GCA_964564875.1 uncultured Salinivenus sp. | reverse complement strand
GCCCCGCTTGAAGCCCTCCGGTCGATCTACGACCTTCAGGGCCGCGCCTGCCCCGACCCGGTTCTCGAGCATGCGCGGCGCCACTTCGACCCCGACCGGCGCCGGCACTGGGCAGATGTCCCGACCGCAACGCAGCGCTTCCGGGAGGGTGTCGAGCGGGCACGGATTACAGATCTGATGCGCGACCTCGGCTACGACCCACTGTAGGCATTCCTTCTTTCCGGCTACGCAAGCGCGGCCTATGCCGACGTGGCTTTCCGACCATTTGGACACCGCCCGGACCTGGTGGACGCAGGTGCAGGACAGCCGGGTGGGGGAGCGCCTCCTCACCGGCGCCCGCTGGCTCTTCGTGGCCGGCGTCATTTCGTACCTCGCGTACCAGTTTACCGACATCGGCTGGGGGCGGGTATGGCGGGCCCTCCCTACGACGCCCTGGTTTTACGTGCTGCTCCTCCTTATGTACGTCAATCTGCCGATCGCGGAGATGGCGATCTACGGACGCGCCTGGAACGCGACGGCCCGGGCCCTGCTTCCCGCCCTGCTCCGCAAGCGCGTGCTCAACAACGACGTGCTCGGCTATTCGGGGGAGGCGTATTTTTCGCTCTGGGTGCAGCGCAACACGAACCTCGGGTACCCAAAGGTCCTCGAAACGATCAAGGACACCACCATCATCTCCTCGGCCGCGTCCACCGGCGTCGCCTTCCTGCTGCTGGCAATCTTTTTCCTGTCGGGGCAGGTCACGCTGCTCAGGCAACACTTCCCCGACCAGACTTCGACCGTGGCGGCGGGGGTCGCCCTCCTCGTCTGCGCCGTGGCCGTGGGGGTCGCGTTCCGCCGCACCATTTTTTCCCTCTCCCCCTCGCTTCTCCTGTGGATCGGGGCGGCGCACCTGACCCGCTTCCTGGTCAACACGGGCCTTCAGGTCGCGCAGTGGGCCGTCGTGATTCCCGAGGTGTCGGTGGGCAGCTGGATTACGCTGCTGGCGGTGCACATCGTCGTGAACCGGGTGCCGCTCGTGCCGACCCGGAACCTTGTCTTCATGGGGGCGGGACTGGAGCTATCGGGCGCTCTCCAGATTCCGACGGCTGCCCTGGGGAGCATGCTCCTGGCCCAGACGGTCCTCGACCGGGGACTCAACGTTCTGACCTACGCCGGGACCTCGGCCCTCGACGCGGCGACCGTCGACGACCGCGAGGCGCTGGAGGACCTGTCCCTTCCCGACGAGATGGCGTGACAATACCTTCCGCTCCGCCTAACGTCGTGCCGGAGAAAGAGGAGCTGCCCGGCACAATGGGAGCAGAGGTTCCTCACAACCGGAAGACGTTTGACATTTCAACGCCGAACGCTTCGAACCCATTCAGGAGAAGGAAATTCCTCCGGCGGACCGACCCCGTCCCGCTGGACACTGTGCTCAACCCTCGGGTTCATTTTTCGCCATCACCTCCTTCCGTTTCTTCCGGAGGCTCTCCATGAGCGTCTCGAATCCCCGCTGATTGATGACGGGCCGGAACGAATTGGCGTAGGGCTTCACCGTCCCCACCCCATCGACGATAATGTCCTCGGCCCGCCACTCGCCGTCGCGGCGCGTCAGCACGTAGTCCACGGGGGTGGTACGCCCCTCATAATCCGTCCGGGTCCGCACGAAAGCGCTGTCGCCCTGTACTTCAACCTGGTCGTAGGTGACCTGTGAGTTGTACACCTCGAGGTCGCTCATGGATTGGCCCCGGACCACATCTCGGAAGACCAACACGAAGTCATCCTGCTCCTCCTCGCTCAAATCGTTCCAGTGGGGACCGAGGACCTTCCGGGCCATCACCTGAAAGTCAATCAGACCATTGATTAGCTCCTTCAGCTCCGCGCGCTGCTCGGCGGTGTAGTCGTCGGTGCCGCTGAGGATGGCCTTGATTTGCTGGTCTCGCTCCTCCAGCATCTGCCGGATTTCGGCCGCTGTGGCGCTCTCGCCCTGCGCCTGGACGTGCGTCGCGCCCAGACTCAGCAGGAGAACGGCAGCGAACAAGACTGAAATGAATGAGCGGATGGAAGTCATAAGAGGGCAGGTCGATGATGAGCAAAACAGTCGGCGAGCAACGTTCCCCAGAGTGGAGATGCGTCGGGGCTTCCGGGGCCCGCATTACGAGCCACACAATGCGCACAACGCAACACGCAGTACGCACTACGCAATACGCACTACCGAGTCGTCTCAAGAAGCGTACCGCTTCGGGCGCGGTCGGCGAGCGTGCCGGTGGTTCGCAGGAGCTTCAGAACGGCGACGTTGTGCTGCTTCACCGCTTCGTAATACCGGGCCTTGGCCTCCAGATCGGCCCGCACCGCCTTCACGAGGTCCTCCGTACTCCCCAGATCAAGGTCGAAGTTGACCTGCTCGGTCCGCAGCCACTCCCCGGAAATGTCGGTCGATCGGTCGCGGGACTCGACGTCGGTCTTGGCGGTGATGAGCGACCGGTAGGCCTCCTCCACCTCGACGCGGACGAGCTGTCGCGCCGCGGTGCGCTGGTGCTTCACCTCGTCGAGCTCGGCCTCGGCCTGGTCGACCCGGGCCTCCGTCTGCCCAAAGTTGAGGTTTTGTTGGATGCCGATGCCGGTGCGCGTGCCGGTGCCCATGAACGAGTCGCCCACGAAGGCATTGTCGGGAT
>CAZMDV010000152.1:0-6649 GCA_964564875.1 uncultured Salinivenus sp. | reverse complement strand
CGCGAGAGCGGTCCGCGGCGCGGAGACCGACGTCCCCGAGGGGAGAGGTCCGTCTCCACGCCGCCGCTCGCCGGTGCACTCATCCAATGGTACAGGAACCATGCCAGGTCGTGCGAAACCGGATGAGGTCTCGGGAATGCAGTGCCTGAATGGCGGGATTTCTCCGGTTTGGGCCGTCGAAAACCCGGTCTGTCCCGGCTTCCGTCCCGATACGGGGCATCTCCTCCCTCGCCTCGGCGCCCGCCCTGGTACGATATGTAACCGGCGCTGTACCAATTACCGACTGCGGACCGAGCGCTCCTTTCCACACGAGTGCAGCCGAGACAGACGACCACGAGATGCTCAAAGCGTGACCTGAGCCGCGGTGATGTCGTCCCGGCCTAATCCACTGAGCCCCACCCGGACGGCGCTGTTCTCGTTCTCGCAGCCAATCACGATGGGCGGGCTGCCCGGCAGGCTCGGCGTCGTGCCCGCGTTGAACGAAGAGGTGGGGCTGCCCCCCGCTACGAAGAAGCACTCCCCGTCCGGCGTGCTGTAGCGGTTGTCCCCCTCCGTGTCGTAGCCCAGATTATCGAGCGACGGTTCGTAGCTCCCCGGAAAACTGGCGCTGTCGTCAATGCCCGCCCCCCCAAACGTCGCGGGCGTTCGCGCCTCCGCCTGAATGTCGGTCGCGATGGTGACGGCCGTCTGCGTGAGGGCCTCCTGGCCGAACCGGGTCGAGCCCTGTTCGAAGGCCTGAATGCCGGCCACCGTGACGAGGGCCACGATCACCGTGCTCAGGACGAGAAGAAGGAGTTGCTGTTGTCCCATGAGACGTGGTGACGAGCAGCCGATCGAGGACACGCGACGGAACCCCTGGATTACCGCGCAGAAATTGTGCCATTTCGCCGCAAACCGCCCCCCGACCTCTGCTCCGTGCCCATGTGAACCATGCTCCGTGCCTACGTGAACCACGCACGACTGTGGAACCGAGACATGACGGTCCTGTCTGCGCCGGGCGCTGGGGAATGGCTCCACGACCGGTACGGGGCTGACAGCCCCCAATTCCAAACGAGAAGAGGATCGGCACGGCGCAGTAGCTTCCTTCGCCCGCGGGCAGGGTCGGAAGCGAAGGTATGCCCCGAATACGGGCCGTAATCAGTCGGTCATGGACCCGAAATTCCGAGCAATGCCCCCAGACATTGTTGCCCTCTTCTCTGGTTGTCCCCTTGCCCATACTCCTCCCTTTCCGGCACAATCCTTGGGATGTGAACGAGCAGTGTTTTCCCGTTCAGTTTTCCGTCTCGGTCATGTCTCAGGATACACCCCGGTGGCTTTCCATCTCGTCGGCTCGCGAGCAGGACCCCGACATCCGTCTGGTGCTCACGCGGGTGCTCCACACCGGGCTCCGCCAGTGTGGCACCATCGGCCTCGTCGCCGCCCTTCTGTACACCGGCCTTAGCGTTTTCGGGCTTGGATACGACATGTCGTGGACCTACGAGGCGGTCGTGAATGGAGGCGCTGACCAGCACGTCGTCATCGCGGGCATTCTGATCGTGGCGGCCCTGAGCACCATCGGGCTCGTCTTTGCCCAAACCCGGTGCTCCCTCCGCACCGGCCGCCTCTTCGGCTGGGGGGCTATTCTGATCGCCACCGCCGTGGCGACGTTCGAAGGGGCGGTGCGAAGCAGCTTCAGCACCGAATACGTCATCCTGCTGTACCTTCTCATCGTCGCTATCATCCCGTTCCGGCCGGCCCAGGTTGGGGCCATCGGCGGCACCGTGGCCCTGGTGGTCTACCTGCTCGGGCCCACCGGCCTCGCCTGGACCGGGGAGGCAGCCGTCTCCGCCGGCATGGCCAAGCATCTCCTGTTCATCGTGGGCGGCTCCGTGCTCGTCACCGGGGCAAGCGCCGCCCTGTATCGCCGGCACCACTCGTTCGGGACCACCCAGGCGTCGCTTCAGAAAAATCGCGATCTGCTCCGCCGCACACAGGAAGTGGCCCAGGTGGGCGGCTGGGAATACGACCCCGAGGCCGACACGATGCGAGGCACCGAAGAGCTCTACGACATCCTCGATGTGCCTACGGACGCGCAGTTTGAGCTCGACGCGTGGCTTCAGTTCTATACCCCCGAGTCGCGCCCCGAGGTGCGCGCCGCCCTCGAACAGTGCCTCGACGAGGGCACTCCGTTCGACCTGGAAGTTTCCCTCACGACCGCCAACGACGACCCTCTCCAGGTGCGCCTTCGGGGAACAGTGGAGACGCAGCAAGACGGGACGGCGCAGCTCACCGGCATCCTGCAGGACATCACCGAGCGGCACGAGATGGAGGAGCAGCTCCGAAAGCAAGAGCGCCTGCTCCGCTCCATCACCGAAAACGTGTCCGACGGGATTTACCGTTTGGTGCCGGGTGAGGGACTTGTCTACGCGAACCCGGCGTTTGCCCAGCTCTTTGGATACGACGAGGCGTCCGAAATTCTCGCGCTCGACCCCAAGGCCCTCTCTGTGAACTCCGGGCAACAGGCCAACCCTCTACGGATGTCCGAAGAGTCCTCCCGGAATGACGAGGAGGTCGTCTTCCAGCGGGAAGATGACTCCACGTTCGTCGGTCTCCTCGGGGGCACCGTCATGCGGGATGACGACGGCACGGTCCAGTACGTAGACGGCGTGGTCACCGATATCACAAACCTGAAAAAACGCGAGCAAATGCTCAAGGGGGAGCGCGATCGGTTCGAGACCCTGTTCGAGACCCTCCTGAAGGAAAACGACACACCCTCCCTGTAAGATCGACTCGTTCGCGGCCGGACGCTGTTCCGTGCCGTCTCTTGGGGGGCAGGACAAGAGGCCCGCGGGGGGAAGGAGACGCCCGGCCCGTAAATTTTCTACGGGGTCTATTACATTTCTTATGCCCGAGGGGCCCTTGTGGCCGAGGGGCCCGTCGGGCGCGACGAGCGACCGAAGACACCGCATCCTTGTGGGCTTGCGGGCGGGCGGCCCCCGGCCTATGCGCGAGGCAATGCGGACGGCCCACCTCCCTCGTCGGTTCCTCCTTCGTCCCGGAACGGGCCCGTCGGCAGGGGGCCTGCCTCTTCTCCCCCTGGCCCCGAACGTCCATTCGTGCTCGGCGCCTGATGCGACCTTCGGCCTGGTACAATCCTTGTCCTGAGTTGGGGCGCTTCCGACTTTCAGAATGGCCCCGACGGGGTAACAGTATGGACACATCGGAGACGGCCCTCTGGCAGCTCTTCTTTGTCTCGAAAGCACAGGAGCAGGATCCAGATTTTCGGTCGGTCCTCGCCGACATCCTCCACACAGGCCTCCGCCAGTGCGGCGCCATCGGGCTCGTGGGCACCCTCCTGTACGTCGGCCTGAGCGTGCTCGGTCTCGGCTACGAGATCCACTGGACCTACGAGGCGATCCAATCCACCGGACTGGAGCACCAGGTCGTGGCGTCCGGCATGCTCATCGTCGCTGCGCTGAGCGTGATTGGGCTCATCCTGGCCCAGATGGAATGTAGCCTCCGGATCGGCCGGCTGTTCGGGGCCGGCGCGGTCCTTCTGACCGCCGCCGTGGCCACCTTCGAAGGGGCCCTGCGGGGCGTCTTCGGGACGGCGTATGCGATTCCGATGTATCTGGTCATCGTCGCCATCGTGCCCTTCCGCCCCCTGCAGGTGCTGGGCATTGGCGGGGCGGTGGCGGTCCTCGTGTACGGTCTTGGTCCCGCCGGGCTGGCCTGGGGAGGGACGCCCACGCTGACGTCCGAGATGGCCCGGCACCTGGCCTTCGTCGGCGGCAGTTCCGTGCTCATTACAGGCACCAGCGCGGCGCTCTACCGGCGTCATCGAGCGTTCGGCCTCGCACAGGCGTCCCTTCAGAAGAACCGGGACCTGCTCCGGCGCCTGCAGGCGGTGGCCCAGGTGGGCGGCTGGACGTACGATCCGGACGCCGATACGGTGCAGGGCACCGACGAACTGTACCAGATTCTCGACCTGCCGACGGGGAAGACGCTGGACCGCGAAACCGGGCTGGGCATGTACCCGCCCGAGGCCCGCGACGAGTTCGCTGCGGCCATCGATCGCTGCCTCGACGCGAACGAGTCCTTCACCCTGGAGGCACCGGTGAACACCGCCGACGGGGACCGACGGTGGGTGCACATTCGGGGCGCGGCCCGCGAGCGGCACGACGGCACGATGCGGCTCCTCGGCACGCTTCAGGACATCACCGAGCGGCACGAGATGGAGGAGCAGCTCCGCGAGCGGGAGCAACTGCTCCGCTCCATCACCGACAACGTGAAGGACGGCATCTATCGCATTGTCCCCGACGAGGGGCTGGTCTACGCCAACGAGGCCTTTGCCCGCCTCTTCGGCTGCGAGTCGGTGGACGAGGCCCTCGCGCTCGACCCCGCTGCCCTCTGCCCCGAGGCCGACGGGCACTCGCCCCTGCTCCAGGTGCCCGACGGGCAGGCCGCCGAGACGCGCGAGGTCGTCTTCCGACGCTCCGACGGATCGACCTTCACCGGACTCCTGGACGGCACGGTCGTCCGCGACGAGGCCGGAGAACCCGAGTACATAGACGGGGTCGTGACCGACATCACCGCCCTCAAGGAGCGGGAGCGTGACCTTCAGCGCGAGCGAGACCGATTCGAAACGCTCTTCCAGAACCTCCCGACGCCCGTGGTCCAGGGCGTGCTCGTTGACGGAGGCGCCCGCGTGCAGACCGTCAACCGCGAGTTCGAGGCGGTCTTCGGGCACGACGCGCAGTCGGTGCAGGGCGAGAGCATGTGTGCCCTGATCGGCCCGGAGGAGAATCCCTCCGCGATGACCGACACCATCCAGCGGGCGTTCAACGAAGGCACCCTCCATACCGAGGTGCAGCGGCAGACGCCGGACGGTCTTCGCACGTTCCAGCTCCACTTTGCCGCCCGGCACCGGGAGGGACAGCGCACGGAAGGATACGCCATGTTCGTCGACGTGACGAAGCGCAAGGAGCGGGAACGGGCGCTGCGGGAGCGGGAGCGAAAGACAGAAGCCCTCTACACCGCCACCGAGCGTCTCCTCCGGGCCGACGACGAAGCGACGGTGGCCGAGCGGATCGAAGAGCTCGTCCATGAGACGTTTGATTATCCCCTCAACAGCGTGCGCCTCCCCGAGGACGCGTCCTCCGTTCCGGCCCGCGTGGACCCCACGGCCCGTGCAACACTGGACGACCTTGCGAACACGGCGGGAGACCCGGGGGCCCAGATCGTTCGGGCCTACCGCTCCGGCGAGACCGTGGTGGCCCACGACCTGCACGACGCAAATTTCTCCGTGAACGACAGTGCCCTCCGCACCGCCGCCTTCCTCCCCATTGCCAAGCACGGCGTTTTGTCGATCGGAAGCGAAGAGGCCGGAGACATTCCTGACTTCGACCTTCGCCTCCTCGAAATTCTCTCGACCCACGCCTCAGTCGTCCTCGACCGCATCGACCACGAACAGGACCTCCGCCGCAGCGAGCAGCGATTCCGCGGCATCTTCGAGAACGCCGGCATCGGCATTGTTCTCCTCGACGACAACGGAGACATCCTCGAAAGCAATCCTGCATTCCAGCGGATGCTGGGCCTCGACGAAGAGGCGTTGCAGGGACGATCTCTCGAGGCAATGACCCACCCAGAGGCTCAGCCCACGGACGAGCGACTCTTCGAGAACCTCATCGGGACCGAGAAGGGACAAAACGACGTAGAGCGGCGGTTCATGCGCGACGACGGCGAGCCGTTCTGGGGCAGCCTTACCGTCTCCCCCCACGGGGAGTCGGGGGGCACCCGGATCATCGGGATGGTCGAGGACATCGACGATCGCAAGCGGCACGAACGACAGCTGAAGGACGCCAAGGAGGAGGCCGAAGAGATGAGCCGTCTCAAATCAGCCTTCCTGGCCAACATGAGCCACGAGATTCGTACGCCCCTGACCTCGATCCTTGGCTTTGCCGAGGCCATCGGGGACGCCGTCTCCGACTCGGAGGCCAAAGAGGCACCCATTGAAGAGTTTGTCCAGCGCATCTCCAAGAGTAGCCACCGCTTGCTCGAGACGATCGATTCTGTCCTCGATCTGTCGCGGCTCGAGGCCGGCTCGATGACCCTGTCGTCAGGCCTGGTCGACCTCACCAGAGAAGTCCGCGAGACCGTTGGTCTCTTGGAGCAGAAGGCAGAGGACGCCGGCGTAACCCTCCAGGCCGAGTTCCCCGACTCGCCGGTGCGGATTACCGCCGATCAGGGAGCGCTCCGGCGCGTCCAGTACAACCTGCTCAACAACGCCCTGAAGTACACCGAAGCGGGCGGGCAGGCCTGGATCCGGGTCCGCGAGGAAGATGAAGTGGCCGTGTTGGAGGTCGAGGACACGGGAATCGGCATGGATCCCGATCGGGTGGAAAAGCTGTTCAACGCCTTTGAACAGGGATCCACGGGTCCGGACCGTTCGCACGAAGGCAGCGGGCTCGGGCTCGCCATCGTCGACCACCTGGTCAGCGAGATGGGAGGATCCATCGAGGTGGACACCGAGAAGGGCGCAGGTACGTGCTTCACGGTCCGTCTCCCCCAGGACGCCAGTGCCACGGATGAGCCCGATGACGTCTCACAGGAGTGATCCCACGAGAGCGATCCCACTAGAATGAAACGGGAGGCGTGACACGTGCGCACC
>CAZMDV010000151.1:0-6657 GCA_964564875.1 uncultured Salinivenus sp. | reverse complement strand
TCGAGGACTGGCAGGAGGCCTTCCGCGCCGCAGGCTACAAGGAGGCGATTGTGGCGAAAGACTCGTCAGACGTAGAGGGGACCTTTGATGCGGACGACATCCGCTACTCTACCGTTCGTTGGTTTGCCTCCACGATTCCAAACGCCTACGGGCCGCACGTCCACGACCCCCGCTCCGGCGAGATTCTGGAGAGCGACATTGGAATGTATCATAACGTGCTAAGCCTACTCCGCAACTGGTACTTCGTGCAGACGGCCGCCGTGAATCCAGAAGCTCGGGGACGCAACTTCGACACAGATGTGATGGGGAAGCTGCTCCGATTCGTGGTGGCCCACGAGGTGGGCCATACGCTCGGCCTGCCGCACAATTGGGGCTCCAGCCACGCCGTGCCGGTCGACTCCCTGCGGTCGCCGTCCTACACCTCTGGTCACGGCACGGCGCCCTCCATTATGGACTATGCCCGATTTAACTACGTCGCCCAGCCGGGAGACGGTGTGGAGCGCTTCGTCCCCGACATTGGCACATACGACCGATGGTCCATCAAGTGGGGCTACCAGGCCATGCCGGACACGGAGGGGGCCGAGCAGCAGGCGCAGGCCCTCGACGCCATGATCCGGAAGCGCGCCGGCGACCCCGAGTACTTCTACGGCCGGCAGACCCTTCAGCCCGTCGACCCCCGCTCGCAACGTGAAGACCTCGGGCGCAATGCCGTGGCGGCTGGCAGCCTCGGGGTGGCGAACCTGAAGCGCATCGTGCCCAATCTTGTAGAGTGGACGCGCGAGGACGGGGAAAACTACGATGAGCTGGAAGAGCTGTATGGATCAGTGGCAAACCAGTGGGAGCGCTACCTGGGCCATGCTGCCCGGCACGTCGGGGGCGTCTTTGAGACCTACAAGACCTACGCGCAGGATGGGCCGGTCTACGAGCCGGTGCCGACCGTGCAGCAGCGAGAAGCCCTGCGGTTCCTTAACGAACAGGCCTTCCGGCCGCCCGAGTGGCTCGTGGAGGCCGACGTGCTACGCCGCATCGAAGCCTCTGGGGTTCTGGAGCGGGTGCGCGAGGCCCAAGTGAACGTCGTGAATATGCTGCTCCGGCCGCAGCGCATGGCGCGTTTGCTGGAGGCCGAGGCTGTGGCCGACGGGGAGGCCTATCCGCTCGGCGCCATGCTCAAAGACCTGCGCGGTGGCGTCTGGGGCGAGTTGGACGAGGGGGCCGCAGTTGGACCGTACCGCCGTAACCTGCAGCGGGGCTATCTGGCACGGATGGAGTACCTGCTCTCCGACGAGGCCCAGCCCGACGCTCTTCCGGAGGCCTACGAGGACTACGCGATCGAGACGCCGGTCGACGTGCGACAGTCCGACATCCGGGCGTACGTGCGGAGCGAGCTCAACACGCTACGCGACGAGGTGGACCGGGGCCTCCGTCGCATTTCAGACGAGGTCACACGTGTGCACCTTGAGGACGTACTCGTCCGCATCAACAAGCTTCTGGAGGGGGATGATTGATGCGTGAGGCCTCTATGTGCAGAATGAGCATCGCGTCTTCACGCTCTTGCGCGCCACGTTTCATGTCTCACGCTTTGGCTGCAGGCGTCGCAGGCGGTCCCAGCGGAAGATGCCCGCGCTGTGGCCGTCGTCCCATGTGATGCGGATGCCGATGCTCCCCGCCGGCTCAATGGTGAGGTCTGTCCACTCTCGGGTCGGGGAGGCACCGGAGCCTTCGGGAGGGGCGATGTGGTCGATGGCTTTTCCGTTGCACTCGGCACAGGGGCAGGCCGCCCGGAGTCGCGACAGAGGGAAGACCGACGTATGCCCGTCCGCCCAGTCGATCGTGAGGGTCTGCGCGTCCGTGTCCACCTGAATGCGGCTCGGATTGGGGACGTCCATGCGGGGGAAAGAAACGGCACGGGAATGACTGAGAAGACCCGACACAAAAACGCCGGACCCCCGAAGGGATCCGGCGTGGGGAACTACAACGCCAAGCGGTTCCGAAAGCATCCGGGAAAGCCCGGCAGTTACTCTTCTTCCTGGAACGGGTACACGTCTTGGAGAAGGGCCTGCAGCTTCGTGCGGCCGCGGTTGATGCGGCTCTTGACGGTGCCCATGGGAAGGCCCGTGATTTCTGCAATCTCGTCGTACGCAAGCTGCTGAATGTCGCGCAGGACCACGACTTCGCGGAAGGCCGGTGGAATCTCGTTCATGGCCTCTTGAATGTAGTGGTCCTGGATGGTGCTCTCCGCATGCTTGTCCGGCGAGAACGACTCGTCCGGAATTTCCATCTCGTACTCCTCATTGTCGCGGTTTACGGACTGAATCGACTGCATCCGCCGCCGCTTGCGCTTCCGGTATTCGGAGCGGGCCAGGTTCCCGGCAATGGTGTAGAGCCACGTCGAGAACTTGGCGATCCGCCGGTAGGAGTGGCGGTTGCGGTGCACCCGCAGGAACGTTTCCTGAAGCAGATCCTCACACCGCTTCTTGTCACCCAGGAAGCGGTAGAGGTACTGCATCAGGCGGTCAGAGTACCGTTCCACGAGAATGTTGAACGCCTCCACAGTTCCGGCCTGGAACTGCGACATGAGGTCCTCGTCGCTCATCTCCTGCAGGGCCTCATGCTGATTGAAGGCGCTCTTGTCCTTCGAGGTTGTTTTTTTAGTGACGACTTCCGCTTTGTCCTTCGCCATGTACGTGTAGAAGGATTCTGTGTGCTGAAGTGCCGAAAGTAAGAATACAAGGGGAGTGCAGCGCCGTCAACCTACAATGTCTGAAGGATTCCGCTAAGTCGCAAGCGGAAAATGCTACAAATAAGCTACTTGACTGCGTGTTCCCAAACGCGCAACGCCTCATCATTATTGTGCGGCAAAATGCGGTCCAAGAGGGGGTTTTTTGAAAAGCCCCCCCCAAGATTGTGTGAAGGAAGTGCAAGTTCCGTCATAACGGCAGGGGTTCCGGGCAGCGAGGGCCGGCAGGCGCCGACGTTTCGTCGGACTGTCAGTGAAAGGAGGGGGTGGCGATTGTCCGCTCCGTTCTTCTTTTTGTGGAGAGCGTTCATCGATGGCTGTCTGGAATCACACCCACTGTCCACAATCATGTACGATCTCGCTCCACGGATCCACGGTGTCCTCCCCCTTTGTGCGGTACTTTTCGGTTGGCTTTTCCTGCTGCCTGTTACAACGCAGGGCCAGACCGGGCCTTCCGCCGAAACGGCGATCGTGATCCATGGGGGGGCCGGTTCGCTCAGTCCCGACGAGATGACTGCGAAGAAAGAGAAGTCGTACCGGACGTCGCTACGAGCGGCCCTCCAGGATGGAAACGAAGTGCTCCAAAATGGCGGCAGCGCGCTCGACGCCGTGCAGACTGCCATCACGACCATGGAAAGCGACACGCTCTTCAATGCGGCACGGGGGGCAGTGCTCACGAGTGAGAATACCGTCGAACTAGACGCCGCCATCATGGACGGCGACACGCGCAACGCCGGGGCGCTCACGGGTGTGAGGACCGTCAAGCACCCGATCCGACTGGCCCGATCCATCATGGAGGACTCGTACCACGTCATGTTTGCTCAAGACGGGGCCGAGGCGTTCGCCGAGCAGCAGGGACTCGACCTGGTCGAGAACGACTACTTCATCACGGCGGCGCGCCGCTCGGGGGAGGCGACGGGCGCGTCCGACCCACCGTCGGCCACCGAGCGTGAAACGTACGGGACGGTCGGGGCGGTCGCGCTCGACGAAGACGGCAATCTGGCGGCGGGCACCTCCACGGGCGGGATTTCGGACAAGAAGTTTGGGCGCGTGGGGGACTCGCCCATTATCGGGGCCGGCACGTACGCCTCGAACAAGTCCTGCGCGGTCTCGGCGACGGGGCAGGGCGAGTTCTTCATTCGCGGCGCCGCGGCCCACAGCGTTGCGTCGCGCGTTCGATTCGGAAACTCCCCGCTCGACGAGGCCGCCCAGGCCACGATCGACGAGATCGAAAAACTGGGCGGAGTCGGAGGCGTCATTGTGCTCGATCGCGAGGGCAACATTGCCACTCCATTTAGCACCGGCGGCATGTTTCGGGCCTACCTCAATACCGAGGGAGAGAGGTCCATTCGGATATTCGACCAGGAGAACGGTGAGTAGCCGTCCGGCCGGGGCCTGTGTCGGACGGTTTCTCCGGCTTCTGTCCCCATAACGTAAGGAGGCTGCCCCCTTCACCGCTCCGGATCGGGCCTGTGCTGGAGGGAGGCCCACCCCGGCCGCGGGCCCGTGCTCGACGGACATTTGCCCACCCTGTTGCCCTCTCACTCCGATACTAGGATGTGGGGGGCCAAACTCCTTCCGGAACGACCGCGAGAAGTAAGACTGGCCGTTGAACCCGACCGCGTAGGCCACTTCCCCAATCGTCGCGTCCTCTCGTTCCTGAAGCAGCCGCGCCCCTGCCTCCAACCGCCGCCGATAAATGAGCTGTGCCGGTGTCCGGTCGTAAAGCTCCTTCATCCGGCGCGCAACGGATCGGTGCGGGCCGTCGTCCATCGCCGCGGCCGACGGATCCGGCAGGGCCCCCACCGCTTTCGCCCTTTCCTGCCCGCTGAGGGCGGAGCCGGCGCCTCTTCTTCTCTCGGCCGCCTGGTGAACGGGGGGGCGGACCTGAGACTGCTCCTCGCAACCGCCGAATCGGCCCGTTTCCAGCGAGCGCTCTCGATCATTGCCGTCCCACGAACTGTTCTAAGCGGGATGCAGACGGGGGGTCACTGGATTTTCACGCCAGGCGCTTGGCAAACCCGTCCCGGATCGCGACTCTTGTAACGGCAATTCGTGGCTACCGCGGACGATTCTCTTCCGAAAACGAATAAGCTTTGGCTCAGGAAGAGCCCCGCCTTCCCCCCACTTGCCCCTCAATCTCCCTTGGCTGTTCTTCCCCGCACCATGCCCCCCGATGGAATGACCGCGCGCGACAAGCTTGAATCGATTGCCATCAATCTCTGGTGGAGCTGGGACCCTGAGGCCCGAGCTCTCTTTCGTCGCCTCAACCCCGAGGTGTACCGGGCGTCGGACAACAACCCGCAAGCCGCTCTTGCGACCGTCAAAGAGGGTGTTCTTGACGATCCGGCCTTCCAGGACGAGATCGACGACGTATACGCCCGCTACCGAGACTACATGGCGCGGGACCCGCACCTGGAGGACGCGCCGAAGACGGCCTACTTCTGCATGGAGTACGGCCTCCACGAGAGCATGTCCCTCTACTCGGGGGGGCTCGGGGTTCTTGCCGGCGACCACGCGAAGGCGGCGTCCGACCTCGGGCTCCCCTTCACCGCCATCGGGCTCTTTCTGCGCGAGGGATACTTCGAACAGTCCTTCGCCGCCGATGGCTGGCAGCAGGCCACCTATCCGGTCCTCGACCCGGCCAAGCATCCCCTCTCGCTCGTTACGGAGCGGGGCGGCAATCCCTTGACCGTCACGGTGCCCATCGCCACGCACGGGATCGAGGTGCGGGCCTGGAAGCTTGCCCTCGGTCACACGGACCTGTATCTGCTCGACACCGACTTCGACGCCAATCCGGAGGAATACCGCCCCCTCACACGACGGCTCTACCAGGGGGGCGACCACGAGCGCATCCGCCAGGAACTTGTCCTCGGCATCGGTGGCCTCCGCATGCTTCGAGCCCTGGGCGTCGAGCCCGAGGTGTACCACGCCAACGAGGGGCACTGCGCCTTCCTGATGCTGGAGCTGCTGCGCGAACGGCTGGAGGCGACGGACAACCTCGAGTCGGCCGAGGACTGGGTGCGCGACCGAAGCGTCTTTACCACCCACACGCCGGTCATGGCCGGCCACGACCACTTTGACCCCGACCTCTTCACGGAGGCGATGGCGGGCTTCCGGGATCAAATTCACCTCAGCAACCACGATCTGCTCAGCTACGGCCGGGTCCACCCGGACGACCCCGAGGAGACCTTCACGATGACGGTGCTTGGCCTCAAGCTGTCGCGGGCCGCCAACGGGGTGTCGAAGCTCAACGGCTACGTGGCCCGCCAGCAGTGGGAGGACCTCTATCCAGACCGTTCGCTCGACGAGGTGCCGATCGGCTCCATCACGAACGGGGTGCACCTGCCCACCTGGACGGCTGGCCCGACCCGCAACTTTCTGGCCGACCACATCGACGCGGATCTCACCGAGCCTCAGGACCCGGACCGCTGGACAGATCTGGCGGCCCTGAGCGACGAGACGCTCTGGAACTACCGGAGCTCGCTCCGCCGGCGCCTGCTCGACTACGTGGCGGCGAAGGTCCAGGAGCAAAGCCTGCCCATGCGCCCCGACCTCGACCCCGAGGCCCTTACCATCGGCTTCGCGCGCCGCTTTGCCACCTACAAGCGCGCCCCGCTCCTCTTTCGGGACCGGGACCGGGCCCGGGCCCTCTTCACCGACACGAACCGGCCCCTCCAGCTCCTCTACGCGGGCAAGGCCCACCCGGCCGACGACGCGGGCAAGCGCTTCATCCAGCGCATCTACGAGATCAGCCAGATGGAAGGCTTCGAGGGGAAGGTGATCTTCCTGGAGGGCTACGACATGGAGATGGGCCGCATGCTCGTCTCCGGCTGCGACGTGTGGCTCAACAATCCCCGCCGCCCGCTGGAAGCCTCCGGCACGAGCGGGCAAAAGGTGGCCGCCCACGGCGGGCTCAA
>CAZMDV010000150.1:0-6657 GCA_964564875.1 uncultured Salinivenus sp. | reverse complement strand
TTGAAAATGCGACCCAGCGTTCAAGCATTGAGAAGCTGTTTGGCGGACTGTCTGAGGCCACCCCGGCGAGTACTCGTGCTGCAAGCAGCATGACCCTTTGGCCCTCGCTGCGCTCCCAGCGCAGCCCGGAGACTACTCGGTCGCTGCGCTCCCAGCGCTGCGACTTCGTGGATCTTCCCCGACAGGTCCGGGAAGGTGCCCCTCTGACGAGGGAAAATCAACATACGAGCTTCTGAGCGTTTTGAGCGTGCGAGGAAAAGATCCCCGTTTGTCGGTTGGCTTCGGATCCTTCGCGCCGACGCGACGGACTCAAGACGGGATTAGGGCCAAAGGCCGCGCTGCCGCGTCACGTCGGCCACACGGCGGACGGCCCGAATCAGGGCGGCCGTCCGGAGGTCAACCGGGTCGAGCGAGGAGACGCTGGGGCTTCCCCCTCCGCCGCTCAATCTCTGGTTGATGGTTTTCTGCTCCTCGATCACCGCCTCGGTGGCGCGCTCCATCTTTCGGCGCAGCTTCTGGTTCACCCGCTCGAGGTCCCACTGCTCGTTCTCGATGTTTTGGACCCACTCGAAGTAGGAGACCGTGACGCCGCCGGCGTTGGCCAAAATGTCGGGCAGCACCGGGATGCCCCTCTCGAATAGAATCTCGTCGGCCGCGGAGGTGGTGGGTCCGTTGGCGGCCTCCGCCACGAAGCGGGCCCGCACGTTCGGCGCATTGTCGCGATGGATCTGATTTTCCAGCGCCGCGGGAATGAGAATGTCACAAGGGAGGGTAAGAAGGTCGTCGTTCGAGATCGGCTCCGTGTCGCCGGCGCCCACGACGGATCCGGTGTCCTGCTTGTGCGCGAGGACCTCTTTCGGATCGAGGCCGTCGGGGGTGTAGATGCCGCCCTGCGAATCGCTGACGGCGATAATCGTGGCCCCCGCCTCATCGAGCATACGTGCGGTGATCGCGCCCGCATTGCCGTAGCCTTGAATGGCGACCGTCGCCTCCGACACGTGATCGAGGCCGTCCACCACGCCGTGTTGGAGCGCCGTCTGCGTGGCAAAGAGCAGCCCGCGCGCCGTCGCCTCACGCCGCCCTCGCGATCCCCCAATGTCCACCGGCTTGCCCGTTACGACTGGGAGATTGTTCGTGCCACGATTCATCATATCGTAGGTGTCGTACACCCACGCCATCGTCTCCGCATCCGTGTTGACGTCGGGCGCCGGAATGTCAATGTGCGGCCCTAGGTTGTCCCCGAGATCGGAGATAAATCGCCGCGTGATCCGGCGAAGGTCGGTCTTCGAGAGCTGCTTCGGATTGCAGGCCACGCCTCCTTTGGCGCCCCCGAAGGGCACGTCGACCACGGCCGTCTTCCAGGTCATCCAGGAGGCGAGGGCGCGAACCTCGTCGGCCGTCACGTTCGGATGGTAGCGGAGCCCCCCCTTGCCCGGCCCCCGCACCTTGCTGTGAAGAACGCGATACCCAACGAAGTTTCGCACCGTGCCGTCCTCGATCTCTACGGGAAATTCGACCGTGATGACCTGTCTCGGCCGGAGCAGAAATTTGCTGAGTCCTTCCTGAAGGTCGGGGAGGTAGGGAAGAACGCGCTCGAACTGCCGTTGGGCGAGATGGAAGGGATTGAGATCTTCAGGGGCTGTTTCGTTTGTGGAACGGGTCTGCGTAGGGAGGGACATAAACGGCAGGGTGAGTCGGTTGACAAAGAGTGGAAGCGCTTCCGACAACTTTTAAACGTAGTCACTTTCGGGAAGGGACGCAACCACACCCCCGGGTCGACCGGGGCGATCGTGTGCGAAAAGCGGGGTTGAGCGATGGAGGCTCAGCGGCCTCTGGTCGCAAGAGGGGGGCCGGGACCCGGGCGAATGGGCGCATGGGAGCACCTTAAAAGTACTTTCTCCCTCTCGGTCGGGACGCACTCTGAAATCATTTCACTGCTCCGGAGTCCTGACTTCACGGCACTTCGGGACGCTCGGGGCGCGTGGAGGCACCGATATTTTGCGCTATCGGAACAGTACGAACGGGCCGCCGTCGCTATGACCCTTCCGGCCCCAAACTTGGTCCGGACGAGAGCCGCGCCCGCGACGGTGCCCAGCCCGAACTCGAAATGAGCCTCCAGGGCATCGAAATGTCGGATGAAGGTGACGTTGGCCCCTCGGATCTCACGGAGGAGCTTGAGGGACCCGTAGGGGGTACCCATCCCGTCGAAATAGACCTTGCTTGGCACCGGATTGTTGATGCTCGACGGGCCGCGCCTCCGTAGCCAGTGGGACCGATACCGCTGCACGACCCCGCAGGACGAGAGCCCATCGACGGCCGCAGACCGCTCGCTCACGATAATTCGGTTCGGTGTAGCGCCTGACTCATCTGACCCTTCTGTCGTAGAAGCGGAAGCGGACGCCGTCAGGCTCAGGGACAGTATCAGGGGAACAGTCCTCCCGCGCGCAAGGGTTCTCGCTCTGGGGAATCTGTGGGCGGGAGGCGAGCCGGGGAGCCATTTCGCTGGATCCACGAACGGAGACGGTGCGCCTCCGATGCCGTCGGGGCCGTGTTTCGCCCCCGATCCGCGCCCCAAGCGGGGGCGGGTCGGGATGGTCCACCCATGTCTGGGGCGTTGCGCTGGACTACGACTCCGAGCACAGTCAGCTCAAGTGGGGGGCGTGATCGAGCCGCATTTGCGAAGCCAGAGTGCCAGGCCTGGTGGTCGTTTTGGGAGGAGAGATGGATCAGCCTCGGGCGCGCAGAGAGTGGTACGACTGGATGCACGTGCAGGCGGCACGACTGCCATAGCCCTCGTTGGAGGACACCAGGGGGGAAAGTCCCCGTCCATGTCTGTGGCGGCAATCAGACCTCGACCATGAGGCCGGGGTCGAACGACCGGTTCTCGCCGTCGTGCCCACGGGGATTGGCCACCACTCGGGTCTCGCCAAGCCGGTAGTCGAACGAGGCGTGAACGTGGCCGTGCACCCAGAGCGCGGCCCCCGACCCCCGGACGAGCCGGTCCTGCCGGGCCACGAACGCCGCGCTGGTCAGGCTGTCGGCGTAGCGCGGGTCGACCGAGCGGACCGAGGGCGGGTGATGCGTCACGACGACGGTCTTTCGGATGCTGGGTCCGGGCTGCTCGTCGAATTGTTTGCGGAGCCACCGCACCGCGGTGTGGTGGTCGCGGGCCGTGTCGCGGGGCCGCAGGGGGCGGCGGGCCCGCAGCAGGTGGATGCGCTCGTAGTCGTCCATGTTGGCCCGGCAGGCCTTCACTGCCTGGGCCCACTGGCCTTGGAAGAGCTCAAACCCCGTCCAGAACGTGCATCCGAGGATCCGGACATCCCCAATCGTGACCGACGCCCGTTCGAGGACGTAGGTGCCGCGGGCCGAGGCGCCTTGGCGACGGGTCTCGAAGAGGGGGCTTCCGGCCCGTTCCAGAGCCGGGAGCGTCGCGTCCAGATAGCGGTCGTAGTACTCGTGGTTGCCGGCCACGTAGACCACGGGGACCTCGGGAAAGGTCCGGCGGGCCCATCGGAGGCCCTCGGTGCCCCGGTGGATGTCTCCGGCGAGCACGACGATGTCGGCGGGCGGGCTGTCCGTGCCGGACGGCTCTGTCACCTCGGGGGGCGGATGGTGGCGAAGGTGCAGGTCGCTGAGGATGCGGAGGCGCACGGGAGTAGGGGCGGTCTCGGTCGGCGGACGTCGGGGAGGAACGGCCTGCGAGCGTGCCTCGGACGCTCACGTGGGGTAGGTGTTCGGGCTGAGTGCGGAGTGCCCTCAGCGTCCCCTGACCCGACGCTGAGTTTTTGCGGGGACGTTGCGGTTCAGGGCCGTAACGAGCGCACCTCTCCGTGGATGCATGCGTACACCCCCTGCATACATCTTGACCCCAACTACTCTGCTCTATGTCCATGCTCCCCGACTCTATCGGCCACCATCTCTTCAAGGAGGTGGCCGATCGTTCCTTTGACGCCGTCACGATCACCCGGGCCGACGGCGACGAGGCCCCCCTCGAAATTATCTACGTAAACGAGGCCTTTACCGAAATGACCGGCTACGAGGCCGAGGAGGTGATCGGGGAGACGCCCGGCATGCTCCAGGGCCCGGAGACCGATCCTGAGGTGCTCGACCGGCTCGATCGGAAGATGCAGCGCGGTAATCTCTTCCACGGCGAGACGGTAAACTACCGGAAAGACGGATCGGCGTTCATCATCGAATGGAAGGTGGCGCCCGTGGAGCAGGAGGGAGACACCACCTACCACGTGGCGGTCCAGCGCGACGTCACGAATCGCCGTGAGACCCCTGAAGTGTCAGCCTGACGGCAACGCGGGGCGTTCCCGCCTACGCGTGGACCGCCGAGCCAGCCCGGTCCTCCACCTCGCCGGGGGCTTTCGGAAGAGCAGGGCCTAGCACTCGGCCGCCGTCCTCCGTAATCAGCACGTCGTCCTCGAGCCGTACGCCGCCAAGGCCGAGAAAGTCCTCGACCCGAGCGTAGTTGATGAAGCGCTCGTGCCGCCGCTCGCTCCGCCAGCGCTCCACGAGGGGAGGAATGAAGTAGCAGCCCGGCTCCACCGTCGTTACGAATCCCGGCCGGAGGGGTCGGGCGAGCCGCAGGGTATGAAGCCCAAACTGCTCGGAGCGCGCCTGATCGTCGGCGTAGCCTACGTGGTCCTCGCCGAGGCTCTCCATGTCGTGCACGTCGAGCCCCATCATGTGGCCCAGCCCGTGGGGGAAAAACAGGGCGTGCGCCCCAGTCGCCACGGCCTCCTCGGGATCTCCCCGCATGAGCCCGATCTCGACGAGGTGCTCTGTTAGCGTGCGTGCGGCGAGCAGGTGAATGTTCCTGAAGGGAACGCCGGGGGCGAGGGCCTCGATCGCGGCGGACTGGGCCGCCAGGACGGCCTCGTAGATCGCCCTCTGCCGCTCCGTAAAGGCACCGCCGACCGGCGTCACGCGGGTAATGTCGGCCGCGTAGTGCAGCGGGGAGGCCGCGCCCGCGTCGACCAGGAGGAGCTCGCCGTCTTCGAGCGTGTTCGTGTAGGAGTGGTTGTGTAGGATTTCGCCGTGGACGGAACAGGTAGGGCGGAAGGAAAATGCGCTTCCCTCCGCGGCCAAAATGCCCGCAAGACCGCCCATGAGTTCCTGCTCCGAGTTCCCCGGCACGGCGTGCCGCTGCGCGTGCCCGTGGAGACGGGCGGTCCGTTCAAGGGCCATCTCGATCTGGTCGACCTCGGCCTCCGACTTGACGGATCGCTGGGAGACCACGGCCCGAATCAGGGGCTCCGAGACGAAGGCGTCGAGCCGCGAGTTCTGAACGCCAAGCAGCGACTCGTACCGAAGGCGGTGCTCGGCTCGGTAGGGCGGGAGGAAGTGGATGGGCCGCCCCTGTTCCTGCCCGGTCGTGAGGGTTGCCTCTAGTTCCGAGACCGGAGCGACCGAATCAACGCCCGCAGCGGCCGCCACCTCGCGGAGGGAGGGCTTCTTCCCCGACCAGATGACGTCTTCGAGGTCTCCGTCCTCGCCGTAGAGGGTCGACGTGTCCGCATCGAGGTCGATTAGGCCGTACAGGTCCGGCCGGTCGAGGCCGAAGTAGTACAGAAAGGTGCTGTCCTGACGGAAGGGGTGAGGATTGTCTTCATAATTTCGCGGGGACCGTCGGTTGCCCAGCAGGAGCACGAGCCCGGACGAGGGACGCTCCTGATCGATGAGTGTCCGACGACGCGAGCGGTACGTGGAGGCGTCAAACATTGAATGGAGAATCTGGGCGAAATAGGGTTTTCGGGAGGGCGGTGAACCGTGCTGGGACGCTGCGGGGTACTCAGGCAGGCGAACGACAGCTCCTTCAGGTATCGTCCGATTCCCCCGCGGCGGGTGCTCCGTCCATCAACAATCGGAGCAGGGCCCGGGCTTCCGAGAGGTGGCGAATCTGGAGGACCGTCTGGTGCGCGGCGTAGACGCCATAGGTCGTCACGAGGAGGATCGGGACGCTCCACAGGGCGATGGCGCCCCACGTCGACCCGTCCACCAGCCAGAAGCCCACGAGCAGCCCAAAGTAAATGCCGGCGACGAGCATCGACAGCAGCGAGTAGCGCGCCTGAGAGAGACGATCGTCGACGGCCGACAGCACCTCTTCGTACCGCCGCTTCTCCAGGGCCTCCAGGTCCACCACGCCGGACAGGGCAGCCCGGGCCCCTTCGCTCCCGTGCGGATCGAGCTGGCGGGCCACCCGGGACTCTATGGCATCGGTCGGCACGACGGGCATGGACGAGAAGCGCGGCAGGACGAAGTGCGAACGTGAACCGAGCCTAATTTAGCTGTGCTCCCAAACATCATCACCAGGACCGTACGAATGCAAGAGAGAGAGGCCACTCTCGTGTCATTTCGCAGGGAAAACTCAGTGAACGGCCTCGACTCGGTCGGTGATGAGGGGCGACAACTTTACCAAAATATCGGGAAAGAGGTGCGGTACAATCCACTGCCGAGACGTTAAGCCAATCTCGAAATTCCGGACGAGTCGTTCGAGCCGTATACATTCTCGGTCAGCCCCGTCTCAAGAAATCAGAAAGAGAGGGAGGACCCGCCCGGACGTTTCTGAAAGCATCGCCAGGGCAGTGAGCGCCCCGGGAGTCCTCGTTGCGTTTCGGGGCGGTCGTTTCGTATTATTACAACCCATTC
>CAZMDV010000149.1:0-6716 GCA_964564875.1 uncultured Salinivenus sp. | reverse complement strand
CCACCCGTGCAGCGCCCCGAGCATCGCCCCCATCATGGCGCCGGTGGTGTCGGCGTCCCCGCCTACGTTGATGCCGGAGAGGAGCGTGTTTTCGAGCAGGTGGGGGCGGCGGGCCACCATGGCGCAGGCGAACGGCCAGGCCTCGTCCGCCCGCACGCCGACCCCGTCGCAGGCGTCGCGGAGATTGAGCGGAAAGGCGTCGAGCCGGTCCGTGAGATCCTGCAATCGACTCGACACGCGATCGTCGTCGCCCAGCCGCCCTTCGGCCCACGTCGTTGTGTCGATCAGCCGGTCCCAGAATGCAGTGCGGTCGACCGTCGTGGGGGTCCCCCCGAGAAGCATCCGGACGGCGACGACCTGCCCCCATCCGGCCGCCAGGGCAGCGGGGTGTCGGTGCGTGACGGCGAGGACCGGTCGCACAGCCTCGAAGGCCTCGTCCCGATCTACGTCCCGAACGGCCGCCCAGACGCCGAGCGGGGCGGCCCGCATCGCGGCCCCGTCCGTGGGCCGATCGGGCCCTCCGGACTCTGCGGGAGAGGCCCCATCCGCCAGGCGGTCGATGGCCGCCGTGGTGGTGGGCCCCCAGCGCCGCGCCTCGGGACGGAGGGCCACGTACGCCTCCGCGACGGCCCTCGGCCACTGATCCGGCGTGGTGGGGTGGGCGGTGAGGGCCCGCACCAGCGCGAAGGTCATCTGGGTGTCGTCGGTCCACTGCCCGGCGTCGAGGTCGCCCCGCTGGTCGTCGTCCCGGTACTCCTTGATGCCTTTGTAGTAGGTCCGCACGTTCGAGTGGCTGAGGCCTTCGATGGGCATGCCCAGGGCATCGCCGATCGCGGTGCCAAGGAGGGTGCCGGTGATGGAGTCGGGAGAGGGGGGCGCAGTGTTCATCAGGCGGGAGCACGATCTGTACGTGGGGGCGAAACAGGGTCTCGAGGATAGTGGACAGACAGTCGATTTTCCATCCCCGCGTCGCTATTTTTCGATGCGTTCCCCGAAGTGGGAGACCCAGTCGCGTTCCGTTTCTCGTCTTCTTCTCCCCTGATGGATTGGCTCGCCGGTGCCTGGGCAATTTTCCGGAAGGATCTCCGTGTGGAACTGCGCAGCCAGTACGCCATGAATACCCTCCTCCTGTTTGCGCTCGGGGCGCTCCTCCTCGTCGCGTTTGCCGTAGGGCCGCAGCCGGTGAGCGCGCGGGTGCGGGCTGCGCTCCTGTGGATCGTGCTCCTCTTTGCGGCCTCCATCGGGCTGGGGCGGTCGTTCGTGGCGGAGCACGAGGGCGGAACGGCGCTCCTGCTTCGGCTCCACACGCAGGCAAGCATGGTCTTTGCCGGCAAGCTGCTCTTCAACCTCGGCCTCGTGGCCCTGCTTACGCTCGTCGCCACGGCGGTCTTCATGCTCTTGCTTGGCGTCTCGGTGGGGGCCCCGGGCCTGTTTGCGACCACGCTTGCCCTCGGGGCGCTCGGCCTGACCGGGGCCACCACGCTGCTCTCGGCGCTCGTCGCCCGGGCGTCCCGCGGCGGGCCGCTCCTTCCCGTTCTTCTGCTTCCCCTTCTGGTGCCGCTCCTGGTGTCGGGGGTTGGGGCCACGCGGAAGGCGCTGCTCGGGCAGCGGTGGCTGACGGCACAGGACGAACTCCTGACCCTCGTGGGCTTTGCCGGGGCCACGATCTCCGCGGCCGTCGTCCTCTTCGATTATGTCTGGACCGAATGAATCGGCCCGGCAGTAGAAGTCGGTGCGTGTCCGCACGCGCTCGTGCTTTGAACGTTGAGCGAATTCAATCCCGCCGCGGAAAGCCCTCACTTTCTGCGGCGTACCAGTCCCTTCGGTACTGATTTTCCGATTTCTTTCGTGTCCATGCCCTCCGACCTCCAAACAGCGCTTCCCGTCAGCCGCGGAGCGTACCGCGTGGTGCGCGGGCTGGTAGCGCTGATGCTTACCGGCGTCGTTCTCGCCGGCTTCCTGGGCGAGATTCCTCAGCTGGACATCCTTGAGCAGTCGGCCCGCAACCTCTATTTCCACGTGCCGATGTGGTTCACGCTCATGGGGGCCACGATCGTCTCGGCGTACCACTCGGCCCAGTACCTCCGGAGCGGCGCCCGAATTCGGGACCTCCGCGCCCGTGAGGCCGCCCGGCTGGCCCTCATCTTCGGTGGGCTCGGCATTGTGACCGGCATGGTGTGGGCCCGCTTTACGTGGTACGAGGGCACAGGCGTCTGGTGGAACTTCGACCCGAAGCAGTCGATGGCTGCGGTCCTTCTGCTGATTTATGCCGGGTATTTCGTCCTGCGGGACGCGATCGACACGCCGAGTGCCCGCGGCCGCATTGCGGCCGTGTACAACCTGTTTGCGGTCGTCACGATGCCGTTTCTGCTCTACATCCTGCCGCGGCAGATGCCCAGCCTCCATCCCGGAGGCGAGGGCACCCCGGCGTTTAGCCAGACGGACCTCGCCCCCGCCATGAGGTGGATCTTCTACCCGTCTGTGCTGGGCTTCCTCGGGCTCTTCTGGCTCCTATACACGCAACGGGTCCGCCTCGCGTGGATCCGCGACGCCCTTCGCTCCGACCGGAGGGAGGAAGGATCCCGAAAGCCTTCGGGGATGCGCCCCGACCGTGGCGAGGCAGCCGTCTCCGGGCCGCACGACCCGTCCGAGTCGTAGACGAAAATTGCGCGTCGTCGTGCCGGAGCCGTGCGTCTCCACCGCCGCCCTATCCTTCGACGGCACTTCTCGACGTTCCCTGACTGACCCTGGCGTGCACGCTGCCCTATGACGATCCATCCGTTTCGCCCCTCTGATCCCCCCACGCTCCGACCGGCCCAGGAGCGCCCCGACACGACCGCGGCCTACGACACGACGTGGACGGAGCAGCCGGCGGACCCGTCGACGACGGGGCTCGACCACATAATGGGACAAGGCGCCAAGATCTACGTCGTGCTCGCCGTGGTGCTCTTAATTTGGATCGGCCTCCTCACGATCCTCTTTCGGACCGACCGCAAGATCGACCGTCTGGAACGGCGCTTCGATCGGCACATTTTAGATGACGAGTGACCGTTTCTCTTCCCCGCACTCCTCCCTCCCCATGAAGTGGAAGACTGTCATTGGGCTGGCCTCTATGCTTGGCTTCGGAGTCCTTCTGTTTGTCAACTTCGGCAGCCAGGTCGGCGGATACATGAATTTTGAGGAGGCCGCCCGCACCGGGGCCTCGGCCCACGTGGTGGGCACCTGGGCGAAGGACCGCCCCACCCGGTACGATCGCGCTCAGAATGTCTTCACCTTTTACATGCGCGATGAGGCGGGCACGGTGCGGAAGGTGCGGTACAACAATCCCAAACCAGCCAACTTCGAGGAGGCCGAGAAGGTGGTGGTGCAGGGCAGCAACCAGGACGGGGCCTTCGTGGCCGACGACATCCTTGTGAAGTGCCCGTCGAAATACAACGACGCCAAGGGGCTTGAACAGAAGGCGAGCCGCTCTTCCGCCGGATCGCAGTCTTCTCCCCCCACTCAGCAATAGCAGCCTCTCCGGTTCCCGCCCCGAGCCGTCCTCCGTCGACCATCCATCGCGTGGCGGCCGTCCTCCCCGTCGGACTTTTCATCGGCCTTCTGGCCTTTGCGTCTCCCCTCGTGTCTGACGCACAGCCGCTCCCCGAGTCCCCACTTCCCCCGTGCCCGGACAGCCCCAACTGCGAGCACACGGCGCGGGAGTACGACGTGGCGCCGCCCCCCCTCTACGCCGCTGCGCAGCGCGCCCTCGAATCGCTGGGGCCCGCCGCGCTCCGTCTCCCCGACCGTTCCGATGGACGTCGCATTGAGGCGGTGTATCGCGTGGCCCTGGTGTTCAAGGACGACGTGGACGTGGCCGTGGAAGCGCGGGCCGAGGGAGGCAGCGTCCTGTACGTCCGCAGCGCGAGCCGGGTGGGCTACAGCGATCTCGGTGTAAACCGGCGGCGCGTAGAGCGATTTTTCGACGCCCTCCACAGCGCCCTCGACGACCGGTAGGGGGTTGCGAGGCCGCTTTACCCCCATGGCGCCGGGTCGAAGAGACACCGACATTGGCAGACGGAAGGTGAATAGTCCTTCCGTAAACCTATAATACGTAACGATTTAACGCCGTAATGCTTGGCGTCCCGACCGTGCCTGAAAGAAGCCAGATCCTGCCGGTTTTGCCGACATGTTTGATTGGAACCCGTATCACAGATACAGCCCCGTGGCGATCAGAAAATAGATGGCCAACCCTAGAATGTCGTTCAGCGTCGTGACGAAGGGGCCCATCGCACTGGCCGGATCGACCCCCGCCCAGGTGAGCACGAAGGGAATGAGTGCCCCATTGGTGGTCGCCACCAGACTCACCGCGAGCATGGTGAGACCCAGCGTGCCCACGAGCGAGGTCACGTTGCCCATGCCCAGGGCGGCCACGGTGCCGCAGAGCAGCGCCGCCACCACGATCCCGTTCAGTAGGGCCACGAGCATCTCCTTCCCAATCCGCCGGAAGGCATCGGACAGCCACAGCTCGCCGGAGCCGAGGCCCTGCACGGCAATGGCCGCGCTCTGCACGGCGGCGTTGCCCCCCATGGCCGTCACGATAGGGATAAACGTGGCGAGCACCACCGCCTGCTGCAGCGTGGCTTCGAAGACGCCGATGACGGTGCCGGAGAGCCCCGATCCCACCAGGCCCACGATGAGCCAGGGCAACCGCCCCCGGCTTACCTGCACGGCCGTATCCACCGTCTGCTCCTGTCCGGTGAGCCCACTCATGAGCTGGATGTCCTCCTCCGCCTCATCGCGAATCACGTCGACCACGTCGTCGATCGTGATGCGCCCCCTCATCCGCCCGGCCTCGTCGACCACCGGGACGGACACGAGGTCGTACCGCTGCACGACGCGTCCCACCTCCTCCTGGTCCACTTCCAGCCCCACGGAGATGAAGTCGGGATCCATGATGTCGCGCACCTTCACCGACCCCGCGGACAGGAGCAGTTGCTTGAGCGAGAGGGTGCCGAGGAGCGTCCCGTCCTCGTCCACGACGTATGCGGTGTAGACCTCCTCCACGTCGGCGGCGTTGCGTCGGACCTCCTCGGTGGCCTCCTGGAGGGTCCAGTCCGGCGGGATGGCCACGTACTCGCGGGCCATGATGCCCCCGGCCGTTTCTTCGCCGTACTCCAGGAGCTCGGTCAGGTCCTCCGCGTCCTCCAGGTTGGGAAGCACCTGCAGGGCCGTCTCCTCCGGCAGATCGGCGAGGACGTCGGCGGCGTCGTCGGTATCGAGGACGTCGATCAGGCCGGTGAGCGTCTCCGGCGCGAGCTCCTCCATCAGCGCGGCCCGCACGGCGTCCTCCATCTCCGCAACGACGTCGCTTCCCAGCTCCGGCGGCAGCCATCGGAAGAGCCGCTGGGCCTCGTCGTCCGGCAGGCGCCGAAGCAGGAGGGCCACGTCGGCCGGGTAGAGGTCGGCCACCAGGTTGAGCACCATTCCGCGCTGGCCCTCGGACAGCAGGGTGACGATGTCGTCGACGACCGACTCGTCGACCTCGAGCAACCCGCTGTGGGGCGGGCCTTCGGGGACGGCAGGGGAGCGCGACGGAAACGGCGTAGAATTGGGCTGACCCATCGGGACCGGACAAGTGGACGTGACTCGGGGCTGCTTCGTCCCGCATACGACTTGGAACGGAGACGTGTCCCGAGCTACGATGCGGGGTCGGGATCGGCGTGGGCGTTGAGGTGGCGGGCAAGCGTCGCAAACTCCTCCGGCGTAAGCGCCTCGGCGCGCTTGCGCCCCCAGTCGTTCGGGAAGCCCACGCCCTGGGCCTTCGTCCAGGCGCTCAGGCTGTTGCGGAGCATCTTGCGGCGCTGGTTGAAGGCAGCCTTCACGTAGCGGCGCACGTCGTCGAAACGGAGATCCTCCGGCTCCTCGCCCGCGTCGAACCGGAGGCGCACTACCGCGCTCGTCACGTCGGGCTGCGGGGAGAAGACCTGCGGCGGCACCGTGAAGAGCTTCTCCGGCGCGGCGAAGAGCTGCAGCAGGACGCTGAGAATGCCGTACGCCTTCGTGCTCGGCGCCGCCACGATCCGGTCTGCCACCTCGCGCTGCATGGTGAGGACCGCCTCCGCGAGGTGCTCCCGTTGCTCCAGGAGCGCGAAGAGGATCGGGCTCGTGAGGTAGTACGGCGTGTTGCTGATGACGTAGAGCGGCCCGCCCTTCTCTTCGGCCAGGGCCGCCCAGTCGGTTTCCCGCACGTCTTCCGCTCGCACATCCACGCGCGGCACGCGCTCGCGAAGCACCTCCACGGCCCGCTCGTCGATCTCGATGGCCGTGAGATGCTCGTACCGCTGCGCCAGCCGCTCGGTGAGCACGCCGGTCCCGGCCCCCACTTCTACGACGTGGGCATCGGCCGGCGCCTCCAGCGTCCCAACGATCTTCTCGGCCATGTTGGGGTCGTGGAGGAAGTTCTGGCCGAGGCTTTGCCGGGGACGGAAGGGCAAGCGCTGCGACATGGCACGCAGAAATCACGGAAGCAACCAAAGAAAAAGCCGCCTGGAAGCGGCTTTCTAGGTTACAGGTTGAACGACTGACAAGTTGCAGGCGGCTGGGATGGGGACGATGGCCTCAGTTTTCCGCCAGGAAGGTCTTGGCCTGCGTGAGCTCTTTCCGTTCAGTGTCAGCCTCATCCGTGAGTTCAGGCAGGGTCGGTGGTGTCGTTTCCTTCGACGTCAACGCTGGTT
>CAZMDV010000148.1:0-6765 GCA_964564875.1 uncultured Salinivenus sp. | reverse complement strand
GGCACAGACGGGAATCCGCTCCGCGTCCGTCATCGGGAACACGGCCTCGTGTGCACCCCCCCGCTTTCGTCAACGATTCCTCTGTCGAGACATGTTTTCCTCAATAAGGATTTTTCCTCGATCAGGATTCCTCCGAAATGTAGTGCTCTAGCATGTCCTTGCCGGTGACAATGCCCACGAGATCACTGCCCTCCACCACTGGCAGTGATCCCACGCGGTTGTCGAGAAGCGTTCGGGAGGCATCCTCGATTGAGGTGTCGGGCGTGACCGTGATGGGATCGGACTGCATGATTTCCGATGCCGGCTGGCTGAGCGTTTTTACGTCGCGGTGCTCTTCGCTGTAGGTATCGAGAAAGGGACTGATTGCCTTCAGGACATCACGGTCCGAGATGATACCGCGAAGTTTTCCGTCTTCAATAACGACCATGTGACGAAATCCGCCTTCTTCGAGGCGCTTTCGAATGCCCATGAGGGCCGTGTCCGGCGAAACGGTCACGACATCGCGGCTCATAATGTCGTATACAGTCATGGTAGACATAGGAGCAGTCGGGGAGATTGGGGAAACGCGAGCAGAACGCTACTTGGTCGGAAAGGGGTCGTCCTCGTGACGAAAGAGGGACGCAGAGCAGCGTGGAGCGACACCGGAAGCCCACAGCGTCGCGCATACCGCCGTCAAGAACCGGCATGCCGTGACGGTGTTCGGCGGGACGGCCCCTCAGAGGTCCAGTGCCTACAAAGGAAATGTGAACAGTTTGTGAGATAGGACGGCTCTGCCGAGCCATGTAACGGCTTTTGAGGATCACGTCGCCGAGGCGGAGCCGGGAAGGCACCGGTTCTGGGCGAACAGACGAACATGACGGCGATGCGAGACTACAGTCTGTACTCCAGAACATCAGATCTGTGCACCGTCGCTCTCTTCCGGATCGACCGCAGACTGAACCATGACACACACCGAAGCAGGGGTTACGATCGAGCTTACGGAAGGCAACATCGTAAAGCAGCCCGACGTGGAGGCCATCGTCAACGCGGCCAATGCCCAGCTGCGAACGGGCGGGGGCGTGGCGGGGGCCATCCACTCGGCGGCCGGGCCGGGGCTCGCCGAGGAGACGCGTCCCATGGCCCCCATCGAGCCCAGCGAAGCTGTCATCAGCGGGGGCCACGAGCTCCCGAACGAGCACGTCATCCACGTGCTCGGCCCGGTGTATGGCCGCGACAAGCCGTCCGACGAGCTGCTACGCGCCGGCTACGAAAACGCCCTCGCGCGGGCCGAGGAGAACGGCATCACGTCTGTGGCCTTCCCCGCCCTCTCGACGGGCGCCTTCGGCTATCCCCTCGACGAGGCGGCCCACATCGCCGTCAAGACGATTCTCGATACCGCCCCCGATCTCGACTCGGTCGAGCTCGTCCGCTTCGTCCTCTTCGACGACGACGCCCTCAACGCCCACGAAGAGGCCCTCTCTGCCCTCCGCTCCGACCCCTAACTTCCTCTTCCCACTCCTCTTCCCCTTCCCCCTTTCTTCTTCCCTCCAACCATGTACGTCACGCACCTTGAAAGTGCGCTGGACGGCACGCGCTACGCGGCCGACCGGCTCCAGACGACCCACCGCGGCCGTCCGCTCTGGGTGCGCTACGACCTCGATGCGGTCGGCGCGCAGGTGAATCCGGGCGACTTCGATGACCGGCCCCCGACGATGTGGCGCTACCGCGAGCTGCTTCCCGCCCCAACCGAGGACGCGATCGTGACGCTGGGCGAGGGCCTTTCGCCCGTCGTGCCGTGCCCGGACCTCGGCGACCGCTTTGGCCTCGAGGACCTGTGGATCAAGGACGAGGCGCAGATGCCGACCGGCACGTTCAAGAGCCGCGGCCTGTCGTCCGCCGTCACGATGGCGCAGCACTTCGGCGTCGAGCGGGTCGCCATCCCCACGGCGGGCAACGCGGGCGGGGCCCTTGCGGCATACGCGGCCCGGGCGGGACTGGACGCCTACGTCTTCATGCCGGCCGACACCCCCCAGGTCAATCAGTTCGAGGTGGTCCTGAACGGCGCCCACGCCTTTTTGGTGAACGGCCTCATCACGGACTGCGGAGCCCTCGTTGACGCCGGCGCCGACGCGATGGGCTGGCTCGACGTGTCGACGCTTCAGGAGCCCTACCGCCTCGAAGGGAAGAAGACGATGGGGCTGGAGCTGTTCGACCAGCTCGACGCGCTGCCCGACGTGATTCTCTACCCGACGGGCGGCGGCACCGGTCTCATCGGCATGTGGAAGGCGTTCACGGAGCTGGTAGCGCTCGGCTGGATCGCCCCTACCGACCGCCCGCGCATGGTGGCTGTGCAGTCGGACGGCTGCTGCCCCATTGTGGACGCCTACGGGGCCGGCGATCGGTTCGCCGATCGCTACGAGGACCCCGAGACGGTGGCCAGCGGCCTGCGCGTGCCCGAGGCGGTGGGCGACTTCATGATCCTCGACGCGGTGCGCGAGAGCGACGGGCGCGCCGTGGCCGTCGACGAATCCCGCATCCGCGAATGGATGCGGCTCGGCACCTCGACGACCGGCGTGTCCATCGGGCCGGAGGCCGCCGCCTGCGTGGGGGCCGCCGAGCGGCTGAGCACGGAGGGCTGGATCGCCCCCGACGACCGCGTGGTACTGTTCAACTGCGGGGCCGCCCAGAAATACCCCCAGACCCTTGACCTCGATCTTCCTCGCCTCTCGTCCGACGAATCGGTGGACTGGGACCGGCTGGCCTCATAGCCGCCTCCCTCCCATTCCATCCGTCCACACTTCCACCCGTCCAACCCTAGAAATGGCTACCGGCATCTGGACCGAAACCCTTTCAGTGCGGTCGACCGACCTCACGCCCCACGGCACCGCGTCGGTGCCGGCCCTGTGTCTCTACCTGCAGGAGGCCGCCGGCCACCATGCCGACGATCTCGGCGTGTCGATGCGGCGCCTGCAAGCTGAAGCTCGGGCGTGGGTGCTGTCCCACCTGCGCCTCAAGCTCGACCGGCCGCCGCACAGCGACGAGGCGGTCACCATCGAGACGTGGCCGTCGGGGCTGGACGGCCTCTACGCCACGCGCGAGTTCGTGCTTTCCACGGACAACGGCGAAGTTGGGCGCGCCACAAGCCGGTGGTTCGTCATCGACACCGAGCAACGACGACCCGTGCGTCTGCCCCACTCGCTGTACGACATCGAGACGCCGGACCGGCCGCCTGGCCTCGCGCACGACTTCGACGACCTACCCGGCCCGACCCGCGCCGACCATGAGGCCTCCTGGACGGCCTGCTACCACGACCTCGACCTCAACCGGCACGTCAACAGCGTCCGGTACCTGGAGTGGGCGCTGGACACCCTCCCCGGCGCCCTGCTCAGCGCGCACCAGTGCACCGGGGTGGCCCTGCAGTTCCGGACCGAGGCGACCCTCGGCACACCCGTCCGCACCACGGCCCAGGCCGAGGACGCCGACGACGGACGGGTTGCCCGGCACGCCCTCCATCACGCCGAGACGAGCGATCTTCTGGCGGCGGCCCGGACCACGTGGAGGCCTCGCTCTTAACAGCGTCCCCATTCCGAACCTGGTTTTCGCCCACCCATGTCTTCGGCCGAGAATTACGTTGCCCGCTTGTTCACGTGGCTGCTCTTCGCCGGCATCTTCCTGACGATCGGGGGCCTCTTTCTCTTCTCGACCCTGACCCAACGATCCGAGGACAGCGTCGGCGACGCAGAGACGGCGGTCTCCATTCCCGGTCCCACCATCCCCCGGCAGGCCGCCCAGTCCACCCACGGCACGGTGCCGGATGACTGGATGCTCCGCCCGGTGGCCTCCGACGCCGAACCTGTGTCTTTTGCGGAGGCAAGCCCCGCGAAGGCGGTGGTCAACTTGTGGGCCACGTGGTGCACGCCCTGCGTGAAAGAGATGCCCACGCTGCAGGCCCTCCACGACTCCACGAGCGACGGCGTGTCCGTCGTGCTCGTCTCCCAGGAGCGGAAACGCACGGTCCGCCAGTTCCTCGCGGACAAGGACTACGACGTGCCCGTCTACGTGGCCTCGGCCCTCCCGACCGTGCTGGAGGGCCGGGGCATCCCGCGCACCTTTGTCGTCGACGGGCAGGGCCGCGTGCGGTACCGCCACGTCGGGGCGGCCAACTGGAATACAGACGCCGTGCGCCGTCTCCTCTGGAGCGTGCCCGACGGCGACTCGTCGTGACGGTCGGGGACGCCTCCCGCGCCAGAGCCCTCAAGGAGCCGGTTCGGGGCCCCGCTATCCCTTCAGCAGGCTTCGGAGGACGAACCAGACGTTTTCCTTCTTTTCGCGGAGGCGGCGCGAGAAGTAGGGAAACCACTCGGTGCCGTAGGGGACGTACACGAGCATGTTGTAGCCCTCCTGTGCCATCTCCCGCTGGGTGGTGCGGCGCAGGCCGTAGAGCATCTGAAACTCAAAGTCGTCCGTCCCAATGTCGTGGCGGTCGGCAAACGACTTGGTCGCCTCGATGAGTTGGTCGTCATGGGTCGCAATGCCGGAGTAGTCGGTGTGCCGCAGGAGGCGCTCCATGTAGTCGAGGTAGCGCTCCCGGATCTGGCTCATGTCCTGGTACGCAATCGACGTCGGTTCGGCGTAGGCGCCCTTGCAGAGGCGCACGCTCACGCCGAGCTCGCACATGCGATCGATGTCCCGATCCGTCCGCTTGAGCATGGCCTGCAGGACCGGCCCCACGTGATCGGGAAAGTCGGGGTAGACGGCCTCAAAGAGGTTGAGCGTCGACTGGGTGAGGTCGCTCCCTTCCATGTCGAGCCGCACGAAGAGGTCGTGCTCGGCGGCCACCTCCAGGAGCTGCCGAAGGTTGTCCTCGCAGAAGTCCTCGTCGATGAGCTGCCCCATCATCGAGAGCTTAATCGAGATGCGATTGCGCAGCCCGTCGTCGCTGCGCGCCGCCAGGGTGCGGACGAGGTCGATGTAGGCGTCCCGCGCCGCGACAGCTTTCTCACGGTCGTGCACGTGCTCGCCGAGCTTGTCGAGGGCGATGTGGAGGCCGTCCTCATTGAGCTCGTCGACGACAGGGAGCGACTCGTCGAGCGTTTCGCCCGCTACGAAGCGACTTGCGAGAAAAAAGGGCAGCTTCATGCCGAACAAGCAATAATTGAGGGTGGAAGCGCTCCCATCCCCAACACGGAGGGCCCGAAAAAGTTGAGGCCCACCGTGGAGTGTGCACGCAATTGTACTCGCCCCCAACGTATGTCTTCACCCTCTCCCGACGCAACGCCGGCCTGGGTGGCCGGTGCCGACGGCTACCAGGACGGCTGGGCCGTCGTCCTCCACCAGCCCGCAACCGGAACGACCCGACGCCGCACAGTCGAGGACGCAGACGCTCTCCTCGCCCTCTCCGAGGCGCCCCTTATGCTCGGGGTCGACATGGTGATTGGCCTGCCCGACCGGGCCGTACCGGGCGGCCGACAGTGCGACCGCGCTGCGCGCCAGTTGCTGGGCCATCCCCGCGGCACGAGCGTCTTTTCCCCGCCCGCGTACCCCGCCCTCCAGGCCGAGACCTACGACGAGGCTCAGCGCCGAAACCGCACCAGCGGGCCCGACGCCCCCGGCCTCTCAAAGCAAGCATTTCACCTGATTCCGAAGATGCGGGCCCTCGCCGGCCGCATGACGCCGGCCCGGCAGGAGCGCGTGCGGGAGGTGCACCCGGAGCTCGCCTTCTACGCGATGAACGGCGACGCCCCCGTCGAGGCCAGCAAGCACGCCAGGGCAGGCCGGACGGCACGAATGGACCTGCTGGCGGCCTACGGCTTCCCGGACGTCGAGGACACCCTCGCGGGCCTCTCTGACGGGACCCTCGGCGCCGACGACGTGCTCGACGCCTACGCCGCATGCTGGACGGCCCGCCGCATCCTTCGGGGCAGGGCGGAGCGGTGTCCGCCACGCGACGAGCCGGCGCCCCGTAACGACCGTGGCCTGCGGATGGAGATCTGGCGGTGACTGCGTTGAACACCGGACCCTTTAACGCTGAACGTGCTGACGAAGTTACCCCCGCGCAACAGATGGCAGCGAATCGAAACGAGGGCGTCGCGCCCGTCGTTGCGCCCCCACATCGACTCGTCACAACCTGCGTCACTGATGTCAAACCTCGCCGACCTGCGCCGCGAATACGCCCGGGCCGAACTCACGCGCGACCACGTGGCCGACGACCCGATCGAGCAGTTTCGGGACTGGTTCGACGACGCCCAGGACTCTGAGGTGGAGGAGCCGAACGCAATGACGCTCGCCACCGCCGCCGCGGACGGCATGCCCTCCGCCCGCATCGTGTTGCTGAAGGGCCTCGACGAGCGCGGCTTCCACTTCTACACCAACTACGAGAGCCGCAAGGGCACCGACCTCAGCCAGAACCCGCACGCGGCGCTCACCTTCCTGTGGAAGCCGTTGGAGCGACAGGTGCGCGTCGAGGGACGGGTTGAGCAATTGCCGGACGAGGAATCGACCGCGTACTTTCACCGGCGCCCGCGGGGCGCCCAACTCGGCGCTTGGGCGTCCCCCCAGAGTCACGTTGTCGAGAGCCGCGAGGCCCTGGAGCAGAACCTGGAGGAGGTGGCGGCCGAGTACGAGGACCGGAACGAGATCCCCCGCCCCGCGCACTGGGGCGGCTACGTGGTCCACCCCACGGAGATCGAGTTCTGGCAGGGCCGCCCCAACCGCCTCCACGACCGCCTCCGCTACCGCCGGGCCGACGCGGAGGACGACTGGACCCTGGAACGCCTTGCGCCGTGA
>CAZMDV010000147.1:0-6847 GCA_964564875.1 uncultured Salinivenus sp. | reverse complement strand
AGGGGGAGTTCGTCGGGGGAGTGCCCGGGGCTGTTGCGTATTTCGTGTTGCGTACAGGAAGGCATCACAGGCCCAATACGAAATACGCAAACGAAATAGATTCAGCCGAACGTAGAGCAGGTCCCTCGCAGAACTACAGCCCTTCTTCACCGCGTTCGTCCCCGATGTCCTCCTGGCGCACTTACCACCAGGCGACCCGCTCGGCCACATATGGCTTTCTGAGCGCCCTGCCGCTCTTCGCGCTCTACGAGACGATGATCGTGCTCGTCAATCTCGACGCCGTCCGGACGGTGCGGGTCGGGGCCGGCGTGTGGATCAAGGATCTACTGGCGATGACGGGAGCGTCCGGGGGCGTCATCCTCGCGCTTCTGGTGGTAGGAGGGGGCGTCGCGGCCTACCTGCTGGATCGACACCGCTCCATTCCGCTGCGGTCGCGCTACTTCGTCGGGCTCGTCGGAGAGAGTGCCGTCTACGCGGTCGGGGTGGCGGGAGTCGTGTCGTCCCTCGTCGGGGCGCTCTTTGCCGTCGCCCCCCCGCCCGAGGGCGCACTGTGGACGCAACTGGCCCTGTCGATTGGGGCCGGGCTTTACGAGGAACTGGTCTTCCGCGTGCTACTGGTGGGCGGGCTGTTCCTCCTGTTCCGTGCGCTGCTGGAGACGTCCACGCAGGCCTACCTCCTCGCCGCACTCCTCGGGGCCGCCCTCTTCAGCCTGGTGCACTACGTGGGTCCGCTCGGCGATCCGTTTGCCCTTCCGTCCTTCACGTTTCGGTTCCTCTTCGGCCTCGCCCTCAACGCCCTCTTCCTCGTCCGCGGCTTCGGCGTGGCGGCCTGGACCCACGCGCTCTACGACGTGCTGGTGGTGACGGGGATGCTTGGGTAGTGCGTATTTCGTATCGCGTATTTCGTGGTGAGCCTTCTGAACGATACGCAATACGAACTACGCAATACAGATTACGAAAACGTCTGACATCTCGGCAGGGATGGGGACCGCGGCACGCCCCTTGCTCATATGAACTAATGACGTTGAACCTGTCTCACACGGTTTACAGCCACCCACCATGAACACCTTTCGCACCACCGCGCTGATGGCGGCCATGATCGTGCTCTTTGCCCTCATCGGGCAGGCGCTCGGGGGCACGGGCGGCATGATGCTCGCCTTTCTGATTGCCGTGGGCATGAACGGCGTCAGCTACTGGTACAGCAGCTCCATTGTCCTCCGCATGTACGGCGCCGAAGAGGTGAGCCGCGCCGAGGCGCCGGAGCTCCACGACCTCGTCGACCGCCTGCGCCGACGGGCCGACCTGCCGATGCCGAAGGTGTGCATCATCCCGCAGGACCAGCCCAACGCCTTCGCCACCGGCCGCAACCCGGACAACGCCGTGGTGGCGGTCACGGAAGGCATCATGAACACGCTCGACCGCGACGAACTGGCGGGCGTCATTGCCCACGAGCTGGCCCACATCAAGAACCGCGACATGCTGACGTCCACCGTCGCGGCGACGCTGGCCGGCGCGATCACGATGTTGTCTCGGTTCGCCCTCTTCTTCGGCGGACGAGACAACAACTTTCTCGTGTCGCTCCTCATGATGATCCTCGCGCCGATGGCCGCCATGCTCATCCAGTCGGCGATCTCCCGCAGCCGCGAGTACGCCGCCGACCGTGAGGGCGCCGAGATTGCGCAAAATCCCCTCGGCCTCGCCAGCGCCCTGCGCAGCATGGAGCGGGCCGCCCAGCACCGTCCCATGCCGGCCAATCAGACGACCTCGCACATGTTCATCGTGAACCCGTTCACTGGTGGCCTCAGTGGCATCAAGCGGCTTTTCTCCACGCACCCGCCCACAGACGAGCGTATCGCCCGCCTCGAAGAAATGGCCGGACGTGCATAGCGACCCATGAGTAGCAACCGCCTCGCGGTTCTTGGAATCGGATTCGTCGCATTCTTTTTCGTCGGAGGGGCCCTGCTCCTGTATCTCTTCGGCACCCAGACGCACACCGGCGAAGGGCGTGTGGCCGGGATCAAGAACGACGGACACACCCTGGTGGTCGAGCATGAGGAGATCCCCGGCTACATGCCGCCGATGATTATGCCCCTCCCAGTGGCGGACTCAAGTATGACGGCGTCATTGGAGACGGGGGACGCCATCCAGTTTCGGCTCGCCGTCTCCGACGAGAGCGCCCGCATCATCGGGCTCCAGGAGCTCCCGGACACCGCCGTTGCCCGCAACCCGGCCCGAACGACGACCCCGATCGAAGGGAAGAGCGCCGAGGGCCCACAGATGCTCCAGACCGATGACCGGGTCCCCGCGGACCTCATGCTCACCAGCCAGGCGGGGTCGGAGGTCCGGCTCGGCGACTACCGCGGCCGGGCGCTCGTCCTGACGTTCATCTACACCCGCTGCCCCCTGCCGAACTATTGTCCGCTCATGTCGAAGCAGTTCGCGACGCTGCAGCCGCTGCTCCGCGAGCAGTACGGGAAAAACGTGCAGCTGCTGTCGATTAGCTTCGACCCGGGTTACGACACGCCGGAGGTGCTCCGCGAATACGCCTCCCGGTACACCGACCAGCTCGACACCTGGACCTTTGCCACGGGCGACTCGATCCAGGTTCAGCGGGCCACCCAGCTGTTCGGCGTACACACGCAGCGGACGGACGACGAGGAGATCACCCACAACCTCACGACGGCCCTGATTGGGCCGGAGGGCCGGGTGCGACGCCTCTGGCGCGGCAACGACTGGACGCCGGCAGACGTCCGGCAGGCCGTCGCGCAGGTGGTCGAGCCGTCCTGATCGACGCTTGAGGGTGGAGTCGGCTGGTCGACTGGGCCCGCCCCTGAGAAACAGGAACTTGACATCCCGGAGCGAAACCCTGTTTCCTTCTATACTTATGAAAAAGTGCTCATGTGATCATAGATTTTGGCATCTGGGGGAATCCAGTCGGGGAGCTCCCTGACTTCGTCCGATGTCCCCGTCCAGTCAGTGTTATGTCCGAGCACGTTCAACTCGCCCTTCCAATCGTCCTCCCTGGTGTCCCCGACGCGGAGGACGCGTGCGTCGACCGATTGACGAGCAGTCTCCGTCAGCAGGAAGGCGTGGGCAAGGCCCACGTGGTGAGCCCTGCGAATGGCGAGCCGACCCGGCTCTGCATTCACTACGACCCGGACACGATCTCGCTGCCCCGCATCCGACAGCGCGCCCAGAGCCTTGGAACCGAGCTGGCCGACCAGTACGGGCACCTGTTCTGGACCGTCCGCGGCATTGGGCATCCCCGGCGCGCCCGCACCATCGCCCGGCGGCTGCGGCAGATCGAGGGCGTGGTGGAGGCGGAGGCGAGTGCGGCCGGGCAGATCCGCGTGGAATACGACCGATCGGCGACGAGCGAGGATGAGGTTCGGGACGTGCTCCGGTCGATGAACGTGCAGCCGCGGGGCGAGGTGCTCGACGCCCGTGGCCTATCTGAAGGCTCGTCGGAAGAGGTCGACGCGCACGACCACGATGACGGGCACGATCACCACGATCATGGCGGCATTTTCGGGGAGCAGACGGAGCTCATCTTCTCGATTCTCGCCGGGGTGTGTGTGGCCCTAGGATTCGGGCTCTCGTTCGTGGGGCCGGTGCCCGCGTCCCTCTCCCTGGGCCTGTACGTCGGCGGCTACGTCTTCGGCGGCTACTACACGGTGCGAGGGGCGATCGACACGCTGCGGGCGGGCAGCTTCGAGGTGGATTTTCTGATGCTCGTCGCTGCGATTGGGGCGGCGGTGCTCGGGAAGTGGCTGGAGGGGGCGTTCCTGCTGTTTCTCTTCTCGCTCGGCCACGCCCTGGAGCACCACGCGATGCGGCGCGCCCGCCGGGCCATCGAGTCGCTCGCGGAGCTAGCCCCGGACACCGCCCTCGTCCGTCGGGACGGGGAAGAACGAGAAGTCTCTGTTGAGGACCTCACGATTGGCGATACGGTCGTCGTGAAGCCCAACGAGCGCGTTCCCACCGACGGATTTGTCACGGGGGGCGAGAGCGCGGTCAATCAGGCGCCGGTGACCGGCGAGAGTGTGCCGGTCGACAAGGCGCCGGTTGACGATCCGGAGGCCGCCCTACAGCGGCCCGACGCCCTCGGTGCAGCGCATCGGCTGTTTGCGGGCACGATCAACGGCAGCGGAGTGCTGGAGATGTGCGTGACGAAGCGGGCCGACGAGACGACGATTTCGCGGGTCGTGCAGATGGTGACGGAGGCGGAAGCGGAGAAGTCACCCACTGAGCGCTTCACCGATCGCTTCGAACGCTACTTCGTCCCCGCCGTCCTCGGACTCGTGGTGCTCTTGCTGTTTGCGTGGGTGCCCCTCGACGAGCCGTTTGCCGACAGCTTCTACCGCGCGATGGCCGTGCTCGTGGCCGCCAGCCCGTGCGCCCTCGCCATCGCCACGCCGAGCGCCGTACTGAGCGCCTTGGCCCGCGCCGGGCAGGGCGGCGTCCTCGTGAAGGGGGGCAGCCCGCTCGAACAGCTCGGGCGCCTTGGGGCCGTGGCGTTTGACAAGACGGGCACGCTCACGGAGGGCGAGCCGCGCGTGACGGACGTGCACCCCTGCGACGGGGTTGCGGAGTCCGAACTGCTCCGCATGGCGGCGTCGGTCGAGCAGCGCAGCGACCATCCGTTGGCCGAGGCCGTCGTGGAGTACAGCACAGAGCACCTCGACGACCAACCGCTCGCGGACGCCTACAACCTGGAGAGCATCACCGGACGCGGCCTGAAGGCTACGGTCGACGACCAGCCGGTGCACATCGGAAAGGCGGTCCTCTTCGACGAGGTCGACGGGGTGCCGCTCCCGGACGTGCTCCGCGACGAATCGGAGGCGCTGGAGGCCGAGGGGCGAACGACGGTGATCGTTCGGCGGGGCGACACCTACCTTGGCGTGATTGGACTCGCAGACACGCCGCGCCCGGAGGCCCCCGGCGTGGTCGACCGGCTCCGGCGGGCCGGAATCCGGCGGGTGGTCATGATTTCGGGCGACAACCAGCGCGTGGTCGACGCAGTGGCCCGCCAGCTCGGGATCGACGAGGCGCGCGGCGACCTGCTCCCCGACGACAAGGTGGACACCGTGCGGGCGCTCCACGACGACGAGGACGTGGCGATGGTGGGTGACGGGGTGAACGACGCGCCCGCGATGGCGAACGCGACCGTGGGCATCGCTATGGGCGCGGCGGGGTCGGACGTGGCGCTGGAGACGGCCGACGTGGCCCTGATGGCCGACGACCTCTCGCGCCTGCCGTTTGCGGTGGGCCTCAGCCGCCAGACGCGCCGCATCATCACACAGAACCTGTGGATCGCGCTCGGCATGGTGGCGGTCCTGGTTCCGGCCACGATCGCCGGCCTCACCATCGGCCCGGCTGTGGTGCTCCATGAGGGCTCCACGCTGCTCGTCGTGGGCAACGCGCTTCGACTACTGAGGTATTCGTCGTAGAGTCCCGGTCGGGCGATGCCTGCCCAGATTCCGAGGTCCCGCCTCCACGGGCGACACCCCGTTGCGCATCGCTCCTGGGGGCGCTCTCCCGGAACCGGAGGAATTCGGTCGTATTGAGAAATTCCGAGCTCTCCTCCCGAACTCGCGTCCCCGTGCCCATGGCTCCCAACACCGCTAAGGACTCCGATACGCTCGAGACCACCTGTGGGACCGAGGAGCCGCTCTCGGAGGCGTTGCCGACCGACACAGTGACCGACGAGACCGTCCGCCTCCTTAAAGGGTTTGCCAACGAAACCCGATTGCGCATCCTGTGTCTCCTCCGCGACCGGGAGGTCTGCGTGCACGACGTCGTGGAGGCCCTCGGCATGAGCCAGTCGGCCGTCAGCCACCAATTGCGGGTGCTCCGCGACGCGCGGCTCGTCTCGCATCGACGCGAGGGGCGGCACGTCTACTATCGCCTCGCCGACGACCACGTGCGTGAGATGCTGGAGAACGCCCTCACGCACGGGGCGGAGCCTGAATCTCGTTGATCGTCGAGACGGCTGTCGGCAGATAGCGGACCGCAGATTTTCACACAAAGCTGTCGTCCGCCGTCACTCCGAGAGTACTTGGTCACTACGTTCCCAGCGCTGCGGTCCGCGGTCTCCGAACCCACCCCCGCCCGGCGTCTCAATGCGGAGCCGACTCCCGGCCGGAAGCGTCCGTGAAAAGTGTGCAGGAAGCTCTTCCTCGCTCCCGTCGGGATGGACGAGCACGGTCCGTCCCGGCGCACCGTCGTCGCCACCCTCGCGCCCCCACGGTCCTCGCACGCGCCGCGTGCTGAGCAGCGTCGCGGTGGCGGGCACGAGCAGCTCGTAGACGCGCACGAGCCCGTCGCCGCCGCGAAACCGGCCCGGGCCCCCACTCCCGGATCGCAACTGATAAGCGACGATCCGAAACGGATACGTCTGCTCAAGTGCCTCGACGGGCGTGTTGAGCGTGTTCGTCATGTGCACGTGGACGCCGCTGAGTCCGTCTCCGTCCGGCCCCGCGCCCATGCCGCCGCCGATCGTTTCGTAGTAGGCGAAGGACGAGCCGTCGGGCCGCGTGCCGCCGAGGGTAAGGTTGTTCATCGTGCCCTGCCCGGCGGCCGGCACCCGGTCGGGAAGCGCCTGTGCGAGCGCCCCGAGCACCGTGTCCACGATGCGCTGGGAGGTCTCCACGTTGCCCCCCGCCACGGCGTGGGGGGGCTCGGCGTTCACGAGACATCCCTCCGGGGCCGTCACGGACACGGGCGCGAGGCTGCCCGCATTGACCGGAATCTTGCCCCCGGTGAGGCCCTGCACCACGTAGTAGCAGGCGGAGGCCGTGATGGGGAGCACGGCGTTCAAGTTGCCGTCCACCGCGCCGTCGGTGCC
>CAZMDV010000146.1:0-6865 GCA_964564875.1 uncultured Salinivenus sp. | reverse complement strand
TGATTCTGTCGGGCCGGATCATGTTCCAGTACATGGGCTGGGACGAGGCCGCGGACACGATCCTCGACGGCCTGTCGGAGACGATCCGTCAAAAGCGCGTAACGTACGACTTTGAGCGCAACCTGGAGGGTGCCGAACTGCTCAAGTGCAGCGAGTTCGGGGAGGCGGTCGTAGAAAACATGAGGTAGCGCTCGCTTCGCTCGCGGGGCGGAGGGGCAGACGATTTGAGCGGCATCGTGGAGCGATCCGCGGTGCCGCTTTTTCTGGTTGGGTCCCTCCTCTCGTGGACTGCTCCCCGCAGCCCTCTCCCTCCGGGACGGACATGCAAAGCGCCCCTGCGGTGCGCGGACCTCTTTCGATTGTGCGAGCGGCTGAGTGGGATCCCACGCCGCCCGAACGAGTGTCGTGTACTCGTACTCCGAGCAGCATCGTCCCTCCCCGGCGTCCTTGTCCGATTACTCCATGCCCCCCTCCCTCTCTACCTTCGCCGCCCGGCTTGCGGAGCGCCTAGATAATCCGTTGCCGGGCCACGAGGCACATCTCATCATGGCCCCGCGGTACCCGGCGCGCCGGGCCGACCTGTCGGTGGACGATCGGGACTGTCGGGAGGCCGGAGTGCTCGTGCTTCTTCATCCGCACGACGACGACGCGGCGGTGGTACTGACGGTGCGGCGTGATCATCTTCCCAACCACGCGGGTCAAATCTCATTTCCGGGCGGACAACGCGAGAACGACGAGCACCTCTTCGACACGGCTCTCCGTGAGGCCGAAGAAGAAATCGCCCTATCTCCCACTTCAGTCGAGATCCTAGGGCGGCTGACCCCCCTATACATCCCCCCGTCCAATTTCTGCGTGCATCCGTTCGTGGGACGAACCAGTTTCGCCCCCCTCCTCCACCCCACGGACGAAGAGGTGGAGCAGGTCCTCCGGGTCCCCCTCGCTCATCTCCTGGACCCCACGACGCGCAAGACCGAAACGCGACGTCTCGACGGGACAGACATAGAGGTGCCCTTTTACGACGTGGCGGGGCACACCGTGTGGGGCGCCACCTCGATGATGCTTGCCGAGTTCCTCACGGTGGTCCGCGACGCGAGGGCATCAGACGGGTAGTCGGCTCGTCGACGCCTCGATCCGCCTCATCGAGCCCCCCTGGCCCTGCCGGCGACTCCTCGTGAAGCGCGGTGAGCGACGGCTGCGTATCCATACGGCCCCCACCGGGAGGTGACCTAACGGCGGAGCCGCGCCGATCCCCGAAAGGTGTCATTTTGCCCTTCATATAGCCGTTCTTTCATCTTCGCACAAACTTCCGCGTGGTGCCCGAACGAATCGTCAACAAGTGACTTAGTAGTCATTCAGTGACTCAAAAGTCATATTTCGACAGTCCAGTCATCCCAGCCTCCCTTGTCCATGCCTAGCTCCCCCGACACGTCCCTGTCTCGGCGCGAGCGAGAGCGCCGCCGACGCCGACAGGCCATGCTTCGGGCCGCCCAGTCCGTCTTTGCCGAGAAAGGCTATGAGCAGGCCCCCCTCGACGAGATCGCCGAGCGGGCTGAGTTTGGCAAAGGCACCCTCTACAACTACTTCGAGGACGGGAAGGAGGGTCTCCTCTTTGCCATCTTCGACGAGGTCTACGACGATCTCCACGAGATGGTACGTTCAACCTTCGAGAAGGACGCGGCGTCCGGCGATTATTCGTTTCGGAATGCCTTCCACGCGCTGGTTGAGCGGTCCTTTACCTACTATGAGGAGCGGGAAGATCTCTTTCTCATCCTAATCAAGGAGGCCCATCGCCTCTGTTTCAGTAACGATACGGACAAGGCAGCATACTTTCAGGAGCAGCGGCAGCGCATGATCAATGCGCTTACGCCCGCTGTGGAGACCGCGATGGAGGAGGGTCGGATCGCATCGTTTCCGCCCCAGTCGGTGGCCCATATGCTCCTGGAGGTGGTGCACGACCTGGTGGTGCACCGGTGCCTCACCGAGCGCGGTGCGGAGATCGATGACCGGTGCGTGCGCGCCTCAGATCCGCCTCTCCTGCACAATTCCGAGGCTGCGGCCGATTTTCTTACCGCTCTGCTCTTCGACGGCCTGGAAACCGACGGCCGGAAGGAAGGCGCGTCTCAGTCGTCCGCGCCGTAATCATTCTCGCCGCGTCGTTCACCTGAAGTGACCGCACCGATTATGCGTGCTTGCCGCTCGTTCATCACAGTTCTCGCACTTTTGGTCGGAGCGAGTATGGCCGTCCTTCCGCCGTCGGGGGCCTGCGCCCAGCCGGTGGGCTCAGAAGAGGGACAAAGGCCCGTCGCCGCCTCTGGTTCGGCAGAGCCGCTCGTCCTGACGCGCACCGCCGCCGTGAAGATCGCCCTGGAGCAGAACCTGGACCTACAGGACGCCCAGCTTGACCTCCAGGAGGCGAACGCGCGGGTCCGCGAGTCGTGGGGCGAGCTCTACCCGCAGGTCGACCTCACGAGCAGCTACACCCGCAACATCGTCACGGCCAATCCTTTCGCCGGCGGGGACGTGGGGGCCTTTCTCGGCGGCGGCGACGAGACCGACTGGGTTGCCTTCAACGAGCGCCAGCGGCTGGGCGGAGGGCAGCCCATTCCGTTCCAGAAATTCGTTCAGCGCCAGCGCGACAGCCTCCAGGCCGCCGGGGTGTCGCCGGGGACAGGCGGCAACCCCTTCACCGTAGCGAACGAGTTTCGCTCAAGCATCCAGATCACACAGACGCTCTACAACGGGCGGGCGTTCGGCTCCATCCAGGGCTCCCAGCAGTTTAAGGACCTCAACCGGTTCGCCCGGGACCGGCAGGTACAAGTCACGACCAACGAAGTGTTGACGGCGTTTTATGACGCCTTGTTGGCCCAGGAGCGGGCACGGGTTCTCCAGAAACGGGTGGAACGGGCCGACCGAAACCTTCGGGAGGTCTCTACACAGGTCGAGCGGGGGGTCACGCCGAAGGCCAGCCGGCTCGGGTCCGAGGTGGAACGCTCAAACGCCCGCACCGAACTGATCGAGGCCCGCAACACCGCGGATCTCTCTCAGGAAAATCTCAAACAGATTATTGGCATTGCCCCCGAGCGTCCCGTCAAGCTCAAAGGAAACTTGGACGAGGAACGGGACGACGGATTGCAGCAGGTGTCAATGGAGACCATTTCGATGTCGAAGGCCGTCGACCAGGCCATCGAGAACCGCCCGGACCTTCAGCGCGCACGCTTGAACGTGGACCTGCGCGAGATCCGAAAAAATAACGCGCAGTCCCAGTACTGGCCCCGTGTAGAGGGCTTTCTCAACTTCGACTATACCGGCCGCGTGCCGAGCGATCGAACCCGCGTTCAGACCACCGATCCCCAGGATCCGACCAATCCCTTCTTCTTCCGCGAGCAGGACCGGGGGTTCTTTGCCGACGAGTTCTGGAATCCTTCCCTCAGCGGGGGCATCCGGTTGACCTGGAACCTGTTCAGCGGCTTCCGAAGATCGGCCCAGGTCCAGCAGGCGGACGTGGAACGCCGCCGGGCCGAGCTTCAGCGCGAGCGCCTGCGACGGGCCATCAAGGTCGAGGTCCGCAAGGCCATCCGCGACCTCGAGGATGCCCGCCAGCGCGTCGAGGCCCAGAAGACGAATATCCGCCGCGCAGAGCTGAACTACGACCACGTGTCGAAGCGCGTCCAGGAGGGAGTAGCGAGCCAGATTGAGCTCCGGGAGGCCTCCGATCAGCTCGACCAAAGCCGCCTCAACCACCTGCGAGCAGTCCGCGACTACCTGGTGGCTCAGAGCAATCTCGAAACGGCCCTCGGCCAGCCGCTCACGCCGACCTCCGAGTCCTACCTCATGACCCGCCGGTAAGGAGTCCTGGTCGGAAGGATGAATCCCGCCGGACTCACATCGCACTGTCACGACGATCTGATTTCTGACGCCCCCGCACCTATGACTCGCTCTTTGTTCTCCCTCCTTCTCGCCCTCCTCCTTGCCAGCACCGTCGTCCTCACAGGCGGGTGCAGCGACGGGGAGGCCTCAGGCGGCAGCGAGTCCCGCGGGCCCCAGCCGTCGCAGGTCGAAACGCTCGTGCTCCAGCCGACCTCCTTCACCGACATCATCGAGGTCACCGGCAGTGTCGAGGCCCTCGACGACGCCACCCTCTCGGCCCAGACGGCCGGCACCGTCACGATGCTTGCCGACCGGGGCGCCCGCATCGCGGAGGGGGAGCCGGTGGCCCGCATCAATGCCGACGAGGCACGAGCCGCCGTCGAGCAGGCGCGCGCCCAGTTTGACTTGGCGCAAGATCGGTTTGAGCGACAGGAGCCGCTCTACCGCGACTCGATCATCAGCGCACTGGAGTTTGAGCAGGTGCGGTCGGAGCGCAACCAGGCGAAGGCGGCCCTGCAACAGGCCGAGAAGCGGCTCGAGAATACGCGGGTGGACGCGCCGTTCACCGGCACGGTCGAGGAACGGTTCGTCGAGGCGGGGGAACAGGTCGCCCCCAGCGTGCAGGTCGCCCGCCTCGTCAACACCCGGCGGGTCCGCGTGACGGCCGGCGTGCCCGAACGCTACGCCAACGACATTCAGCAGGGCACGCCCCTTCAAATCGACGCTCGCCAGTACGGCGCCGGCATCCAGACCGCCGAGGTCACGTTCGCCGGCAATACCATCGATCCCGACAGCCGCACCTTCACCATCGAGGCCACCGTGCCCAATAAGGAGGGCACCCTGAAGCCCGAGATGAGCGTCACCCTGCGCGTGACCCGGGCGACCCTGAACGAGGCCATCGTGATTCCGCGCACGGCCGTCATTCGCGATGAGACCGGGACCCACGCCTACGTCGTGGAGCGCGCCGACACGACAGCCGTGGCCCGCAACCGAGACCTCACTCTGGGACCGTCGACCGGGGATCAAATCGTCGTCGAGTCGGGGCTCTCCGCAGACGACGAGGTAATTACCGTCGGCCAAAACGACGTGTCGCCCGGAGGGCTGGTGCAGGTAACCGAGCAACGCCGGCGGCCGCCTGCTGACCCCGGCACTGACGACGCCCTGCCCACGCCGCCCACGGAGTAGCGCCTCTCGCTGGTCGGAATCCCTTGCCCCGAACGTGACCGATTCGGACGAGGAATATCGCGTAGTGCGTATTGCGTAATGCGCGGCGAAGGGGGCCGATGCGCAATACGAAATACGAAGCACTCTACCGACGAACCAGACCTCCCGCGATGAAGATTACCAACCTCTCTATCAAATACCGGACGGCGATCGCCGCCCTCACCCTGCTTCTAGCGATTGGGGGACTGGCTAGCTACCTCACCATTCCGAAGGAGTCGCAGCCGTCGATCGAGTTTCCGCAGATCGTGGTGACGTCGATCTATCCGGGCGCCAGCCCGAGCGACGTGGAGGCCACCGTCACGCAGGTGGCCGAGCAGGAAATCAGTTCCATCAACGGCATCGACGAGATGCGATCCATCTCCTCCGAAGGGGTTTCGACGGTGGTGATCGAGTTTACGCCCGACGTGGACACCGACAAGGCATACCAGGAGGTCAACCAGGCCATCGACCGGGCCGAGCCGGACTTCCCGGAGGCCGTGGAAGACCCACTCATCAATGAGATTAACACGGACGAATTTCCGATCATGACGGTGAACCTGGCCGGCGACTATTCGCTGGCCCGGCTGAAAGACGTGGGAGAAAATCTGCAGGACGACCTGGAAGGCATTTCCAGTGTACTAGAGGCCAATATCGTCGGCGGTCTCACACGCGAGGTGCAGGTGAACGTGGACCTGTCGGCCCTCAAGAGCCACAACGTCGCCTTCAACGACCTCATCAGCACGATCCAAAACGAAAACACGAACATTCCGGGCGGATCGATTGACATCGACCGGCTGAACTATCTGGTGCGGGTGGACGGTCAGTTTGATGATCCCGCCAACCAGATCGAAGACCTGGTGGTGAAGACCACTCCCAACGGACGTAACGTCTACGTGCGCGACGTGGCAGACGCCAAATTCGGGTTCAAGGATCGATCGAGCTACTCTCGCCTCCGCGTCCTGAAACGCGAAAACGAGGCGGGCGAGACCGTCACTGTCCCCGAGTCGGAGCGTCGGACGGCCCAGGTCATCTCCCTCAACGTCACGAAGCGCCCGGGCGCCAACATCCTGGAAACCTCCGAGAAGGTAAAATCCACACTGGACAACTTCGACCTTCCGAGCGGCACGGAGGTGCTCATCACCGGCGATCAGAGCGAGAACGTACAATCGCTGGTGACGGACCTGGAGAACAACATCATCAGCGGCCTGATCTTCGTCATCGCGGTGCTGCTTTTTTTCCTCGGCGTGCGCAACGCCACGCTGGTGGGCATCGCCATTCCGCTGTCCATGTTCACGACCTTTCTCGTCTTCCAGGCCTTCGGCTACACGCTCAACTTCATCATCCTCTTCTCGCTCATCATCGCACTGGGGATGCTCGTGGACAATGCGGTGGTGGTGATCGAAAACATTTACCGCTTCCGCGAAGAGGGATACTCGCGGTGGGAAGCCGCGCGGCTGGGGACGGCCGAGGTGGGGGCGCCGGTCGTGGCCGCCACCGCCACCACGGTCTCTGCGTTTGCCCCGATGCTGCTCTGGCCGGGCATCATCGGCGAGTTCATGAGCTATATGCCCCTCACCCTCATCATTACCCTGGCGAGTTCCCTGTTCGTCGCCCTCATCATCAATCCCGTCGTCACCGGATTCTTCGTGCAGGTCAAGGAGAACGGCGAGGCCTCGTCCGGTTGGCGCCAGTGGCCCGCGGCGGCGCGGTACGGCGGAACCGCCCTCATTCTTATTCTGGGCATCACCCTCGGCATCGCCAACTGGAAGACGCTGGTCGTCGTCGCCACCGCGAT
>CAZMDV010000145.1:0-6887 GCA_964564875.1 uncultured Salinivenus sp. | reverse complement strand
ACTCTCCCACTTCAGTGAACCGACAATACTTAGGATGTCCGATTCCATTCTTGAGCGTGTCAAGAACGACCTCACCCAGGCCATGAAGGACCAGGACGAGGTGCGCCGCCGGGCGCTGCGGTCCCTGCGGGCCGCCCTCGCCAACAAAGAAATCGAACAGCGCGAGGAGGGAACCGAGACCACGCTCAGCGCAGAGGACGAGCTCGCCGTCGTCCGGAAGCAGGTCAATCAGCGGAAGGATTCGATCGAGCAGTATGAAGAGGCGGGGCGGAACGACCTCGTCGAAAAAGAACAGGACGAGATCGAGGTTCTGGAGGAGTATCTGCCGGACCCACTGAGCGACGAGGAGCTGGCCGAGCGGCTGGACGCCATCATCGAGGAGGTCGGCGCCACCTCGATGGCCGACATGGGGCCCGTCATGGGGCGCGCCATGGACGAGTTGCGCGGACGGGTGGACGGCGATCGCGTACGGGAGATGGTGCAGGACTCGCTCTCGGACTGACGGGGCCTCCGCCACTAACGGGGGGGCGCCAGAGACGGTCCAGAACGGGCTCGGGGTTGCGCGAGGCTTGTTCGTGAGAGGGATGGGTGAAGGCGGGGCTGGCCACCGGAGTCCCGTGCCCCGTATCCCGGTTCTCGGCGCCGCGAACCACGTTTCCGCAGGCCGTTACATACATATCCATTCATTCTTCATTTTCGTACGTTTTGGCTCACGGTGCCGGCCAACGGTGGTCCCATGCTCAGTGCCCTCGACTGGTTCATTTTCATTATCCTTCTCGGCGGACTAATCCGGGGCTACATGGTGGGGGCCGTGCGGCAGGTGGCAAGTGTCATCGGAATCGTGGCAGCACTGCTCTTCTCCGTGGAGTTCATGGAGCCGATGGGGGAGCTGGTCGTATCGAGCCTGGGGCTCTCCGAGTCGCTAATTCCCCTCTCAGGGTTCACAGTGTTGTTCGTGGGCGTGTATCTCCTCTTTCTCGCCCTCTCCCGACTGCTGGAGCAGGTGTTGGATTCCTTGTCCCTTTCCGTTGTAAACCAGATCGCTGGCGGTGCGGTGGGGGGAGGCAAAGCCGCACTGCTTCTGAGCCTACTCTTCCTGGTGCTGTCGGGAATGGAGCTGCCCGAGAAGGACACGAGGAACCAGTCGGCGTTTTACCAGCCGATTGCCCAGCTTCTTCCACGGACCATTGCGGTCGCCGAGGAGTGGATGCCCGCGGCCAAGAAGGCGGCCGATCAGCTGGGTCGCCGCATTCGGTCTGAGGTGCAGTCCCGTTCGGAATCTTCGTCGGGATCTGCCGCGATGAACCCCGAGTTCCAAGGCCCCCACGGGCGCTCCCGCGCATCGCTCGGCTCTGAAGAAAACGTAAAGAGATTCGCTCGGTACGACCATGGTGATGCCTGTCTAAAGCATGGTTCTGACTCGATTCTATCAGACTCATGGCCGTCCTTGGAAGCAACATCTCGATCGATTTGCACATCACCGGAGACGTAGAGCTCAGCACCATCCGGGGGATCGTTCAGGAAAATGGTCGACTCCGCCCGGAACTTGCGGGGGACCTACAGCGCGCCATCGAAGATACCACCCGCCACATTCTCGATGAGTCCGGGATCGAGGAGTGCACGCTGTCGGTCGACCTCGCCCTCGTCGACGAGAACGTGCCAGGCGCGCCCCGTCAGCGGGTCGGCGCGCAGCTCGACGTTGAAGGGGAGAGCTCGGTGCTGGCTTCGGTGGACGAGGCCGTGGGAGCGCCAGAACGGGCCCGGATTGCCGACGCGGCGGAGGATCACCTCGAAGACCGCCTGGAGGACCGAGGCCTTACGGGCGTGGTGGGCACCACCGTCATCGTGACCCCGGTCCAGTTTCGATGAGGGGCCTCAGGAAACAGCGGGGCGGCGTCGGGAATTTCCCGTAGCAGTGCCTGTCCCCACCGCACGGCCGCTCCGCTCGATCCAGTTTGTCTTCGTGTATGATCCCTGTCCATCTGGAACTGAAGAACTTCCTGAGCTACGGCACGGAGGCCCCGCCCCTTGAGTTCGACCACTTCGAGGTGGCCTGTCTCTCGGGCGGCAACGGAGAGGGCAAGTCGGCGCTCCTCGACGCGATGACGTGGGCCATCTGGGGGGAGGCCCGGAAGTCGAGCGGCCGGCGGAAGCCCGACGAGGAGCTGATTCGGATTGGGACCCGCCACATGAAGGTGTCGTTCGCCTTCGACCTGGAGGGCACGCGCTACCGGGTTCTCCGCTCCTTCTCGCGGTCGGAGACCGGCAAGACCACCTCCTCGGACCTCGAGTTTCAGCTGAAGGACGCGGAGGGCGACAGTTACCGGCCGCTCACGGGAGGGACCCAGCGCGAGACACAGGCGCGGATCGAAGACACTCTGGGGCTGGACTACGACACGTTCATCAACTCGGCCTTCCTGCTGCAGGGACGCTCGGACGAGTTCACGCAGAAGACCCCCAGCCAGCGAAAGGAAATCCTCACCCGCATTCTCAACCTGGGCCGGTACGAGGCCCTTGAGGACAAGGCGCGGGATCACTGGCGAGCGGCAAAGGAACGCCAGAAGCGCGCCAAGGCGGAGGTGGAGCGCCTCAAGGAGGCCCTCGACGGGGTCTCGGAATGGCGGGAGGAACGAGATGCGGTGCGCGCTGAGATCGAGGTTCAGCGGGAGACGCTCTCGGCCCTAAGGAAGAAAGAGAAAACGTTGACCCAGGAACGGGCGAATCTCGAAGCGAAGAAACGGGAGGCCGAATCGGTTCGCGAGTCGATTGCCTCGCTCGAAGCGCGCATTGCGGACCATGCCGAGCAGGTGGAGGCGCTGGATGAGCGCATCGCCGAGGCCGAGACGCTGCTGGCAGAGCGGGAGGCCGTGGAGGCGGCCTACGAGGAGTACCAGGAGCTGCTGGAGGAGCGGGATGCCCTCGACGAGGCACGCGAGCGGCACCAGGCCCTGGAGCACGCCCTCGACGACAAGAGGGCGGCCGTCAAAGAGCGCCGCAACGACGTGGAGCGGCGCCTCGACCGGCTCACCGTCGAGCGGTCCGGGCTCGAAGAGTCCCTGGAAGAGTGTGAGGAGACGTTGGCCCAGCGGGTGGAGGTGGAGACGCAGTTGCGGGCGGCCCAGGCCGCGCGCCAGCAGGTTCAGGAGCAGAAGCGGATTCGCTCGCGCCGCGACCGGCTAACGGAGCAGAAGGCCGAGGCGCGGGAGGCCATTGTCGGGGCCCGTCGGCAGCTCCGTGGCGAGATCGAGGCGCTCCGGAGCCAGGTCGAACAGGAGCAAGGGGCGCTCGAACAGACCGAGGCCCTGGATGAGCGCATCGAGAATCTCCAGGCAAAGAAGGAGACCCGAGAAGCGCTGGCGGACCGACTGGAGGAGGTGGAGAAGAAGGGAAGGATGCTCTCCCAGTCGGTGCAGGAACAGGTGGGGCAGCTCGACGCCTGGCAGAACGAGCGGGAGCAGGAGGTCGAAGAGTTAGAGCGCTTTCGGGCGGCCGACGGCGACGTGTGTCCGACCTGTGGGACCGAGCTCACCGATGAGCACCGCCGGGAGGTCGAAGCCACTCTGCGTGCCCACATCGACGAGCTGGACACAGCCATTCAGGAGGCCCGGGAGCAATTGGCGAAACAGAAGGAGGCCCGGGCGGAGCTGCGACAAACGTACCGCCGCCTCCGCGAGAAGCAGGAACAGCTCACCGGGGTGGACGAGGCCCTCGCCACCGCCCGGGAGCAACGTCGGAGCCTCAAAGAAACAGCAGAATCGCTTGCGGCCCACCGGGAAAAAGAAGAGGAGCTCGTTCAGCGCTTGGAGTCGGGAAACTTCGCAGAGTCCGCTCGTCGCCAGTGGCAGGCCTGCAAGCAACGCCTTGCCGGCCTGGGGTTCGACGCCGACGCCTTCGAGGCGCTTCAAAATCGGGCTGCGCAGTTTGATCGGTACGCGGATCGGCTCCGCGAGATCGAGGAGGCGGCGGCTCGTCGTGAGGAGCTGGCGCGCAAGATTGAGAAGCACGATGAGGAGATTGAGCAGCTCCAGACCGTACTCGAAGAAGAGACGGTCGCCGAAGACCTTCGGTCGGAGATCGAGGATCTCCGCGAGCAGCTCGACACGCTCGACTTCGACCCTGATCGCCTCCAGGCCGTTCGGGCGCGGATTCAGGAGCTGAGCGACGCGCCCAACCGCCATAATGCCCTCAAGAACGCCGAGCAAAATCGCGACGACTGGCAAGAGCAGCGGGCGCGCATTCACGACCGGCTTGTCGAGTCGAAGGAGGAGAAGGCGGAACTCGAAGATGCCTTGTCCGAGCTCGAATCGGCCCTCGACGACACATCGGAGGTCGTCGAGCAGCAGGAAAGCGTGTCCACGCGTGTCCAGGAGGAAGAGAGCACGCTCACTGACCTGCAGCAGCGCCTCGGAAAGCTGAATGCCCGGCTGGAGCAGGCCGAAGCGGACCAGGAGGCGTTGGAAGAGGCAAAGCAGAAGCGAGAGGAGGCCGCGGCGGAGCGGCAACGGTACAAGCACCTCCGTGCCGCCTTCGGCAAGCACGGCATCCCGTCCCTCATCATCGAGGAGACGCTCCCGGACATCGAAGAGCGCGCCAACCGCATTCTCGACCGGCTCACGGATGGCCGCATGCATGTGCGGCTCGATACCCTGAGGGAGAAGAAGAGTGGGGGAACGAAAGAAACCCTCGAGATCATTATCACCGACGAGCACGGAGTGCCGCGTCCCTACGAGACGTACTCGGGCGGCGAGAGCTTCCGGGTCAACTTTGCCCTTCGCGTCGCCCTCGCGCAGCTGCTGGCCGAGCGGCGCGGGGTTCGGGTGCGCACCCTCGTGATCGACGAGGGGTTCGGCACGCAGGACGAGGCGGGCATCGAGCGGCTCGTCGAGGCCATCCAGGCCATCCGCGAGGACTTCGCCAAGATCCTCGTCATCACCCACCTCGAACGCCTCAAACGGGCCTTTCCGGTGCGCATCGAGGTGGAGAAGGACCCGTCCGTGGGCTCCACGTTCAAATTGGTTGGGGCGTGACTGGAAAGCGCGTGGGTGAATGGGAGAAAGTGGGAATGCGGGAGAGGAGGCTCCCTCGGAGTCCTGGACGATTGAACTGGGTCGGCACAAGGTCGTAGAACCAAACAACTTCTCGCCCAGCCTCTTTCTCCGGCGCACTTAACCCCATGCCTGAAGACGAAATCGAGAAGCTGTACTATTCCATCGGGGAAGTCAGTGACAAGGTCGGACAGGAGCCCCACGTCCTGCGCTATTGGGAGGAGGAGTTTGACGTCCTGAATCCCCGAAAGAACCGGGCGGGGCGGCGAGTCTACACGACGGACGACATCGAGACGGTCGAGCGCATCTGCCACCTGCTGAAGGATGAGAAGTATACGATCGAGGGGGCGCGGCAGGCCATCAAGCGGGACGACCAGAGGGCGGAGGTGCAGGACGAGATCGAGGATGACCTAAAAACGCTCCGCTCGTTCCTCGTGGAGCTGCGGGATCAGCTGAGAGGGCGTGAGGAAGCGGAGTAGCGACCAGGCTACTCTCTCGGCCGTTGGGGACGGAGAGGCTGGGATTAGCCCATCAGAGAGATAGCCTGCGGAATCGCGACCGTGAGGGTTGCCCCCATGGCCGCAAACGGCACCTACGACGGTGCATATCGTGGCACCGGACGTCGAGGTCCCACAGGAGTTCGGCGAATGCGCTTGGCCTGCTCAGGGCTGATCGTATCGTCCTCCTGAAGCCGGCAGGCGGCCTTGAGCGTGTCGATGGGCACCACGACGCCTCGTGACGGTGCGGGGAGAAGCGGTTTAAGGTTCGCCAATTCTGAAGCGAGACGAGGATTCCGTTCTCCGCATTCAGTTCGTGGGTGCTCATGCGCGCTCGTGACGGTTTGCCCGTGTTAGCAGTTGTGGGGGTGCTGCTGGCGGGCGCGCTGCTCATAGTGGGCTGCGAATCGGGCGGTTCAGGACCATCGGAGGACGAACCCCTAGGCTGGAAGCCCTCTCGGTCGAGCTCACCGCCCGGGCGCCCCGTCCGTGACCGAGGTGTTGACCCTTGGGCGCGAGGTGGCCGAAATCTACAGCGACGACAGCCGGGAGCTGGTCGACGAGGCTGTGCTGGTCATGGGCCCGGATGCCATCGCCCAGCGGTTAACCACCAGCAGTATTGAGAAGGACACCACATTCCCTAGTGCGACCAACTACAACGCATCAAAGGACCACCCCTCCGCCGTCAGCGTCTCCAGAATGGTCTCCAGCGCCGGGAGGGTTATGTCCTCGCAGACCGGATTGTCGTGTAGGACGATCACGGATCCGGGCCGCACGTGCCGGATGACGAACCGGGCCACCCGGGCCGCAGTGGCCGTCTGGAGGTAGTCGCCCGGCATCACGTCCCACATCACCATCCGCTGGTTCTGCTCCGCACACCACGTCCGCAGCGCCCCAGTGGGGTGGCCGTAGGGCGGCCGCAGGGCTCGGATTCGGGTCTGCGTGAGGTCCTCCAGGCACCGGGTCGTGCGGGTGAGTTCTTTCTGAAGCCGTTCCGTAGAGACGGTCCACGGGTTGACGTGCGTATAGGTGTGGTTGCCCACGTGGTGCCCGGCCGAGATGAGGGCGCGGGTGCGGCCGGGGTGTGCCTCGGCGTTTGCCCCGACGAGGAAGTGGGTGGCCTGGGCGTCGTACTGGGCGAGCAGGTCGACCAGGTCGTCCGTCAGCTCTTCGGTCGGCCCGTCGTCGAACGTGAGGTAGGCTATACGGGCCTCGGCGTCTACGCACCAGAGCAGATCCGGGAAGAAGCTCCGAAACGGACGAAGGCCATACGTGGCGAGGTAGGGAATGAGGAACCGCATTTCGTTTGCCTTGGGCGTGTTGGAGTATTGGCGTGGTGGGGCGT
>CAZMDV010000144.1:0-6891 GCA_964564875.1 uncultured Salinivenus sp. | reverse complement strand
GCGGGGTGCTGTACGAGGTGGGCGTCACGAGCGCCTGGATCTCCACGAGGATGGGACGCGTCCCCTCCAGCGAGCACACCACCGTGGACCCGCTGACACCGTAGCCCCGCTCGGACAGAAAAATCTCGCTCGGATTGGGCACCTCCCGGAGCCCGTCCTCTCGCATCTCGAAGACGCCAATCTCATTGGCCGCCCCGAACCGATTCTTGACGCTCCGAAGAATGCGGTACGCGTGGTTCTGATCCCCCTCGAAGTACAGCACCGTATCCACCATGTGCTCCAGCACCCGCGGGCCGGCGATGGTCCCTTTCTTGGTGACGTGGCCCACGAGAAATGTGGAGAACTCCCGCTCCTTCGTCAGCTTGAGGAGCGAGGCGGTGCTTTCCCGCACCTGGCTCACCGAGCCGGGCGCGCTCGTCAGGTCGGGCCGGTAGATCGTCTGAATGGAGTCAGCGACGAGCAGATCGGGCTCCACCTCACCGACGGCGTTGGCGATCTCCTGCACGTTTGTCTCCGCCAGCAGGTACAGCGCGTCGGAGTCCACCCCGAGCCGCCGGGCACGGAGCTTCACCTGTCGCTTCGACTCCTCGCCCGTCACGTACAGAATCTTGCGGTCGGGCAGGTACCCGCCCAGTTCCGTCATGAGCGTGCTCTTGCCGATGCCGGGATCCCCAGCGATGAGGCTGAAGGACCCCTGCATGATGCCCCCGCCCATAACGCGATCGAACTCCTCAACCCCGGTCCGGAGCCGAGCTTCCTTGCCGAGCTCGACCTCCGTGAGTTGGGTCGGTTGGTTGTGCGAGGCTGGTTCGCCATTTCGGTCGCTCGTGTCAAGGTCGGGCACTTGGGCCTCCACGTCGGCGCTCTCCGTCTCCTTCACGAGCGTATTCCACGCCCCACATCCGGTGCACTTGCCCATCCACTTGTGGGCCTCGTGCCCGCATTCCTGACACACGTACTTGGGATCCGATTGGGCCATGAGCCGATCAGAACTTGATGCGTAGGACCATGCTCTTCGTAGGAACCTCTCCGCCAGGCCGGATGTGCATTATGCGCAAGATCCGGCTCCCTCCGCCCGTCGTCTACAGCATTTCTTCAGGAACAGAAGGCCGCGCCGCGGTGCTCGATTCTCTGCTCTACCCCTTCCGCGTCCTCGGACGCTACGCGATTCTCATCGGCCGCGCGTTCGGGGCGATCGGGGACGTCCGCATGTACTGGAAGAACCTAGCGAACCAGATGGTGCGGATCGGGATCGATTCGGTCCCGATCGTGGCCCTCGCCGCCGCCTTCTCCGGCGCGGTCCTCACGGTCCAGACCGCCTACCAGCTGGAGACGCCGTTCATTCCGAAGTCCATCATCGGCTCCATCGTGGCCCCCTCGATCATGCTGGAGCTGGGCGCGGTCATTGCCGGCTTCATTCTCGCGGGCCGCGTCGGAGCGCGCATCGCGGCGGAGCTCGGGACGATGCGGGTGTCGGAGCAGATCGACGCCCTCGAGGTGATGGGCCTCGACTCCATTAGCTACCTCGTCCTTCCACGCGTACTGGCAGGCATCATCATGTTTCCCGTGCTGTACGTGGTTTCCTGCGTCGTGGGCATTGGGACCGGTATTGGGGTGGGCCACTTCGGCGGGTTCTTGAGCGCGAACGAGTTTTTGGACGGGGCCCGACAGTTCTTCCAACTGCTCGATCCCCTTATCGGCCTCGTCAAGTCAACCGCGTTCGGGTTCATCATCACCTCGATTGCCTGCTATCAGGGCTACCACACCGGGGGCGGCGCCGTGGGAGTCGGGGACAGTACGACGCAGGCCACTGTACTGAGCTGCGTGTTTATCCTCGTCGCCGACCTCCTCGTCGCCATGACGCTCCTGTAACGAATCTGTCTGCGGCCGCTCCCGCGCCCCGAGATGCCCGCGCCGTACGCCCGGTCTGCCATTTACAGACCACTTCTGCTCTCTGCGTGTATATGGGGCCCCCGGCATTGTTACGCCGCTAGGAGCGGACACACCTGGTTTTCCGTTTTCGACGGTACTTCCCTTGTCTCATGCTCAAAGCCCAAAACATTTCGAAGAGCTTTGGCTCTCTCGACGTGCTCGATGGGGTGTCCCTGAAGGTGCACGACGGAGAAAAGCTCGCCATCATTGGTCGCTCCGGCTCCGGAAAGAGCGTGCTGATGAAGCATTTTGTGGGGCTCCTCAAGCCGGACTCGGGCCACGTATACATCGACGACGTGGACCTCTGCTGCGTCCCGTACAAGGAACTCCGGACGCTTCGCAGGCGGTTTGGGGTGCTCTTTCAGGGCGGGGCCCTGTTCGACTCGATGACGACGTTCGGGAACATCGCCTTCCCGCTGCGCAAATTCTCGTCGCTGTCCGAGGGAGAGGTTCAGGACCGCGTTCAGGAATGCCTGGATCTCGTACGGCTCTCGGACGTCGGTGAGAAAAACCCAGCCGAACTGTCGGGGGGGATGCGGAAGCGGGTTGGCCTCGCACGCGCCATTTCCTTGGAGCCCGAGTACATTCTGTACGATGAGCCCACCAGCGGCCTCGATCCGGAGACGTCAAACACGATCAATGACCTGATCAACCACCTCGCCGAGGAGCTTCACGTCACCAGCGTCGTCATCACCCACGACATGCACTCGGTGCTCGAGGTGGCCGACCGGGTGGCCTTCCTTCACGGACAGGACCTCGAATGGGTGGGGCCTGTGGAGGAGATTTACCACTGCGCGAATCCGAACCTCAACTCGTTCGTGAAAGCCAGCGAGTATACGATCGGAGAGCCCTCTCCCTCCCTGTCCGAACCCTCAGCGTAGCCGCCTGAGGCTCGCACGTCCACTCTCTTCTGGTTTCGTCTTGCCTTCTGCATGCAATACAGCAACGAACTCAAGGTCGGGGTCGCCATCATCTTAGCCTCCATCGCCGCCGTTCTAGGCGTCCGTTTCTTCCAGGACCTGCCCCTCTTCGGCGACGACTATCCCATGTATGCGGAGTTTGAGGAGGCGGGCGGACTGGTTGCCGGAAATCCTGTGCGCATGAAGGGAGTCAACATCGGAACCGTTGGGGGCGTCCGCCTCGACCAGGAGACCCAAACCGTTCGGGCCCGCCTTCGACTCGACAAGGACGTCCGCATTCCGGAAGGATCGCACGCCAGGGTCTCGGGCTTCAGCGGATTCGGCGGCGTCCGCGTGACCATTTCCCCTGGCCCCCGTGACAACCCCCGGCTTCCCCCGGAATCGACACTGTCCCCGCCGCCTGAGGGCACCGTCTTCGATCGCCTCACCGACCAAGCCCCGGCGCTCGCCAACAAGGCGGACAGCGTGCTGACAAACACGAACACGACCATGGCAGCGCTGGCCAAGCAACTCCAAAATTCTGAGAGCGACCTGCGCCGGGCACTTGCGTCGGCGCGGAAAATCACGGGGGACCTCGAATCCGTCACCGACGCGGAGAAAGAGACCATCCGGGCGCTCCTCCAGAACCTGCGGTCGGTATCGAGCGACCTGGACACGTTTATGGGCAGAAACGGCGACTCCCTCGACGTGGCCGTCCAGCGGCTCAACCGGTCGCTCGACCGCCTGAACCGGGGGCTCGCGTCGTTTGAGCAGACCTCGGCGACCCTCGACACCATTGCAACCAAGCTGAACGAAGGCGACGGTACAGCGGGCCGCCTGCTCAACGATCCGGGCCTCTATATGCGACTGGACTCGGCGGCGGCCCGCGCGAACACGGTCCTCCAAGATTTTCAACGAGACCCGGGGCGCTACCTGGAGGACATGACGCTCGTGAAGGTCTTTTAGAATGCCCACGAGCCTGCACGGATCTGACCTCGCCTTATGGCTGCTCCCAATCCTGAATCGAACGATCGGCCAGACGAGGCGGCCTCCTCAGACGCGTCGACAAGCGCTCCGTTATCCGACGGAACGGCCGATTCCAACGCTGCGTCCTGGCCCCGTTTGAAGCGACGCAGCCTCCGGGCGGCACTTCGTCACTTCTCTCGTCCCGACGGCCATCGGGACACGTCGGGCGTCGAGCCGCCCCCTCGCCAAACCGGCGGCTATGCCCGCTGGCTGCCCCTCCTGCGGGCACTTCCCTGGATGCTCGGGGCGCTCTTCGCGGTTTCGTTTGTCTGGGACTTCCCCGGCGTTGCCGTGACGGTCGCCGGATACACCGTCATCCTTGAGGACCTGCTCCGCTTCACCGCCGTCAGCGGCCTCGTCGGCTTCGGGACGAACTGGCTTGCCATCACCATGTTGTTTCGTCCCCGCGAGGCGCGCCCCCTCGTGGGCCAGGGGTTGGTCCCCGCTCAGCGAGAGCGAGTGGCCTATCGTCTTGCCCAGGCCGTGAGCGACGAGCTTATCAATAAGTCCATCATCAAGAGGAAGATTCGGGAGAGCGGTCTCGTCGCCCGGTACCGCGACCTGCTCGTGGCGGCGGCCGGCGACGTGGTGACCGACGATGCGGTGCGCACGGAGATCAAGGGCCTGGTCCGCCAGATCCTCCAGGACATTCTCTCGACCCCGTCGGTGCAGGAACGGATCGTCACCCTCACAGCCCAGCAGGTAGAGGCGCACGCCAGCGACGGCTTCTCGGGGCTAGCCCTGCGAGCCTATCGGTTCTTCGGGGAGAACGACTTTCGGGACCGACTGCACGAGACCGTCCAGCGCCTGCCGGCGTCCATCGATCCCTTGGTGGAGGAGATCGACCCGGTTCTCGACCGCTTGCCCGCCGAGCTCGAACGCCGGAGCGACGAGATTGAGGATCTGTTGATGCAGCTCATCCTCCGCCTCGTGGACACCCTCGACATGGAGCCCATGATCTACGAAAATGTGCGGGCCTACGACGAGCGTCAGCTCGAGATGCTCCTCCGCCGCACGACCAACGAGCAGCTCAACTACATCAAATACCTCGGGGCGGCACTCGGCATCGTTGGCGGCTTCATTATCTGGGCGCCGGCAATCTCGCTCGTCGTGTTCACGGCCCTCGGCCTTGCCATCTACGCGCTGGACGAGATCCTCTACCGCTCCCGGACCGCCCCCGCAACAACCTCGTGAGGAGTGCGTGGAGGGAATACCTCCGATCGATTCCTGTGGGACGCAATCTGCTCCCCGGAAGGACCGCCGACCGCGGTCGGCGGTTCGCCGACGGCTGGCCGCTCCTCCGCTCGTCTCTCTTTCACGGCCCTGCTCCCCGCAATGAAAACCCAAGAGCCCCTCTCCGGTGTCGACGCGGCCTGGCTGCGCATGGACGACCCGACGAACCTGATGACGATCACGGCCGTGCTCGTGCTCGAGGATCCGATGGACGTAGGGACACTCAAGGAGCTCCTCGAGGAGCGGTTTCTCGGCTTCACGCGGTTTCGGCAGCGCGTCCGTGATCCCGAGGGCTCCCCCTACTGGGAGCTCGATCCCCACTTCGATCTCGACCGGCACGTGCGCCGCTCGGCCCTGCCCGGCGATGCCGGACGAACCGAGCTCAAGGAGCGGGTGAGCGACCTGATGAGCGATCCCTTCGACCGCCAGAAGCCACTCTGGCATATGCAGCTCATTGAGGAGTATCGGGGCGGCAGCGCCGTCATCGTGCGCCTGCACCACTGCATCGGCGACGGCATGGCCCTGCTGCAGGTGCTGCTGTCGCTCGCCGACGAGTACTTCGATCCCTCTCGTTTCCCGTCCACCGACGACCGGCGGCTCCTGCCGGGCGCGGTGCGGGGCGCGATCAAGACCCTGCAGGGCACCGTCGCGACGGGCCGGCGCCTGCTGAGCGAAAGTGCCCGGTCGCTGATCAATCCGTCCCATGCCCTGCTGCGGGCGAAGCAGGGGTTGAGCGTAGGGGCGGCCCTGTCGAAGTTCCTGTCCCTCCCCCCTGACGCCGACACGCCGCTCAAAGGGGAGCTCGGCGTGGCCCAGCGCGCGACGTGGTCCGCCCCCCTCGATCTCGCGCGCATCAAGCGTCTCGGCCACGTCGTGGACGCCAAGGTGAACGACGTGCTGCTCGGGGCGGTGGCCGGCGCGCTGCGGTACTACCTCGCCTCCCGCGACGAGCCGACCAGCGCGGAGAGCACGCGGGCCCTGATTCCGGTCAATCTGCGCCCCCTGGAGCAGGCCTTTGAGCTGGGCAACCGGTTCGGGCTTGTGTATCTGGACCTGCCCATTGGGCTCGACGCCCCCCTCGAACGTGTGCTGGCGGTCAAGCAGCAGATGGACGAAATTAAGGGGTCGGCGGAGGCGGTCACGGCCCTCGGCGTGCTGGAGGCGCTCGGCTACGTGCCCCTGAGCGTGGAGGACCGAGCCGTTCGCCACCTCAGCAACAAAGCCAGCGCGGTGATGACCAACGTGCCCGGGCCGCAGGAGCCCCTGCATATGAAGGGACGTCGTGTGCAACACATCATGCCCTGGGTGCCGCGGGCCGGTCACGTGGGCCTGGGCGTCAGCATCTTCAGCTACGACGGCGAGGTGCGGCTCGGCATCGCCTGCGACGCCGGGCTCATCCCCGACCCGGACACGATCCTCGACGGCTTCATGCGCGAGTTCGACCGCCTTGCGGCGGACCTGCTTCCGGAATCGGAGCAATCAGCCCCAGCAGTGCCGACCTCCGAGGCGGACGTCTCTGGGGACGAGACGGCTGAGCAAAGCTAAGAAGGATCGGTCTCCTCGATGGACTGCGCGAGGCGCTCGATTCGCTCGGTGAGGGCATCGATCTGTTCGCGCAGCTCGTCGACGTCGTCGCGATGGGGCACGCCGACGCGCTGAAGGACGTTGTTTACCTCTTCGCGCACTCGCTCCTCCACCGCCTCCACCGTCGCCTCCCCGTCCCCTAGCTGCTGCACCTGCTGCATTGTGGCCTCCCTGCGCTTGCGCTGGGCCTGCTCCCACGACTTGCCCTCCTCCACGA
>CAZMDV010000143.1:0-6919 GCA_964564875.1 uncultured Salinivenus sp. | reverse complement strand
TTCGGGACCCCCGGCAGGCTCATGGTGTGCCCGGCGTAGAGCAGGTCGTTGTTCGGATGAAGCGAGAGCATGCCCGGCGATGGGAACTCCACTGTGCCGACCAGCTCGTTCTCGTCGTTGAATTTGGCGACCACGTTGTCCCCGATCAGCGACACGTACCACGCCGACCCGTCGGGCTCCACGACGACGTGGTGCGGCTTGGCGTTGGCCGAGAAGTCATGCTCGGTGAGATCGACCGTCGTGGCGACCTCTTGCGAGGCCGGATCGATGACCGAGATGGTAGCGCTGGCTTGGTTGCAGACGTAGAGCGCATTGTCGGGATTGGGGGCAGAATCGCTCCCATTCGAATTGGGGGACGAGCCGGAACCGCTCCCGTCGCACCCGCCGAGTGCCAGAAAAACGATGAGAACGACGCCGCGGATCCACGCGCTGGAGGGATTCATCACAGGGTAGTACTGGTCGGGCGGGGAAGAGCGAAGGGGAGGGCCGCGCGATCTACCGCGCGACGACGACTTTTCGCAGCAGCTTTACCGACTCGCCCTGCACCCGCAGGAAATACGTGCCACTGGCCTGCTGGCGCACGGGGAGCTGGAACCGTCGGGCGACGCCTCTCTGCACTGGCCCATCGTGCAGCACCGCCACGCGCCGGCCGGTCACGTCGTAGAGGGCGATGCGGAGGGGCTGCGTCTCGCGCAGCGTGATCTCAAAGACTGCCTGCGAGCGGGCGGGGTTCGGGGCGGGCCCGGTCGCAACATAGGACTCGGTGGGCAAAATCCGGACCTCAACGGCGTCGCTGACGTCGATGGTGCCGTCGGACGACACGTGGCGCAGACGCATCTGATGGGTCCCCGGAGAAAGGCCGTCGAGGGAGTACTCATACTCCTGAATCCCTGTGCCACTGGCCGGGGCGACTGTGGCTTCATCGCTCCACCTGTGTGCCCCGGGAGGCTTGCGCTGGACCACCATGGAGTCGGTCTGGACCGCGGCTGAGATGGCCCACCGAAGACGCGCGCTCTGCTCCTGCCGGGTGGCGGTGAAAGACACAACAGGCGGGAGGTTGAGCGTGAGAGCGAACAGCCCTTCCCCGATGCTGCTGACGAGCACCAGGTTGCGCTCGAAAAATGGATACGTGCTCCACGCCCCCTGAAACGACGCGTTGTTGCCGTCCGGGTACGTGTCGAAATGCGCCACCTCTACCGGACTTTCCGGATTGGCCACGTTCAGGATGCGGAGTCCGCTCTGGTAGTTGGCTTGGTAGGCGTAGTTGCCCTGAATGTACTGGTTGTGATCGATCGCGCCGGTCGGGCCCAGATGCCTCTTCACGAGCTCGGGGTTGTCCAGGTCCGTCACGTCGAAGACGAGCGTGCGGGTCTGGTCGATTCCGTTCTCTGTGTTTAACTCGTCCAGCTCGTCGTCGACGTACAGGTAGCGATGGTCCTCGGTCAGCCACGCTTGGTGGACGTAACCGATCTGTGGGTATGTCGCATTGGCAATCGTCTCCGGATTCTCCTTGTCCGTGACGTCGGCAATGTTGAGGGCCGTCTCGTTGGCGTTGAAGCACACCTCGCTGTCTAGGTACAGTGCGTCCGGTCCGTCGTACTGTACGCATTGGGCGTCGTGGGTGTAGCCCGTTCCGGACCGGCCTGTGGATGGATCGGCGAAGCACCCGACGAAGGTAGGCGCCGTCGGGGCCTCAACGTCAACCATGTGAAGTCCGCCCCCACAGGTGGCGCCGCTCCCGTTACCGCCGACGATGTAGGCAAATCCCGTCTCGCGATTGATGACGATGTTGTGAGCACTTTCGACCTCGTCGTAGTGGGTCGTCTCGGAAAAAGTCACCGGCTGCTCGTCGGACCCTACGTCGCGAAGCTGGGTCAGGTCGAAGACCTGCATTCCATGCCCGGAGGCCTCACTCACGACGAACGCGTGGTTCTGGTACACCTTCATGTCGCGCCAGGTGCTTGGCTCCGAGTGGGTGGGGAGCTCCCCAATGTAGTCCGGCGCGGTGGGGGTGCTCACGTCTACGAAGGCGAGGCCGTCGGTGCGGCCCACCAGGGCGTACTCGGTGCCGGTCTGGGGGTCGGTCCAGCCCCACACGTCGTTGAGCTCAGTGCCGGATGCCCCGCCCAGGTCGTCAATCGAGAGGAACGAAAAGAGATCGACGTTCTGGCAGGAGTACCGGTCTGCGGTTCCATTGGCGCACTCCACCGTACCTCCCGTGATGGAGGGTTGCCCCCCGGCCGACGGGGCCCCGAAGCCCATCCCTATGCCGAGCAGGCAGAGAGCAAGGACCCGTCGACGTGACCAGAGAAGACGCAAACGGAACAGGTACGACACGGACTGCGAACTGCGAGGGGGGTGTGTGACGGTGTCGATGTTTATTCAGGCCCCACGCCACCCTCCGTTTGGTAGCCTTGCAATTCATCACTGGCGGAAGAGATCCCGGCGAGCGGGAGAAGGGACCCGGCGATCACATCTTGACGCTCAGGTCGACCGATTGGGGCTCTGCGTGTTTCGGCAGGTGGCTCGAGTCGGGTGTGGCGGGGGACGTTCTGCTTGTGAGAGGTGCGAGAGGAGGCCCCGTCGGTACGGTGTGGGTGCCATGCGGGTCGGCGGGCGAGTGATCTTCGGCCTCCAATCCGGGGAGGCGTCTTCGACCCAGCACTGTCGCGCCGCCGCGGTAGACATTGGGCCCAAGGAGACCGACGAAGGATCCCGTCCCGGTCCTACCGAAAGAGTCGGAGGGCGAGGTTCAGGAGCAGGGTGAGGACCACGCTCAGCACGATCATGGTTGCAATCGGCACGTAGACGCGGATGTTGTCGCCGTTGTAGACGAGGTCGCCCGGTAGGTTGCCGAGGTCAACGACGCGACCGAGGAGAACGACGAGGCCACCCAGGAGGACGAGCCCGAGGCCCAGGTAGACCAGGCCCCGGCCGAGCGTGCTTGCGTCCATGACGCGGGGAATGCTATTCGACATGTGCCTCCCTTCCTCAACCGAGACTTGGGCCGGTCCGTTCGGCGGTCCAGGAAGAGCGGACGGGACAAAACTCTCTTCCCTGCCGTCCGTGAGAGGGCCGGACACGATTTTGTACTGATCCTCCATCCCTCATGCTCAAATCCATCTTCGTCGTTCTTCACACCGTTACCGCCGCGGCGTGGTTTGGGCTCGGCCTGCGCATCGCCGGGCGGGCCCGCAAAGTGATCGAGCTCGGCGACGACGCCGGGGCCGCGCTGGCGTCGGACGGGGCGGACTCCGTATGGCAGATGAATCTTTTCGTCGTGCTCACCCTCGTCTTCTCGCTCGGGGCCTTCATCGCGGGCGGCCATTTCGCCGCTTACGGACCCGTTTATCACACGTCGGTGACCCTGATCGTCCTGCTCGTCCTGGATCAGCTCTTCGTCATCCGGCCCGGCTGGAACGCGCTCCAGAACGCTGTGGCCGGCGGAGGGGCGCTGGACGTCGGCGCCGCAGAGTCCGCCCGGAAGCGAGTGGCCATCGGCACGGGTGTTGGCCACCTGCTCTGGCTCGTCATGCTCGTCTTGATGTTTTGGAACCGGTACCTCGCGGTCTATCTGTAAGGAGGTCGGGGCCGCCCCCTGAGACGTCCCCTCAGTCCCGGGCCGAACGCGGGCGACGCTACACCCCGACCGGGTCGACGAATGGCCCTGACGGGACGCTCTGACGCGACTTGCCCCGACGCCGAATCGAGCTGCGACGGGGGACGTTGCAGAGCCGTTCTGCACGAGATCCACGCAGCCACGGGCCGTAGACCATCCGCCACAGACTCCGAAGCCGTATCGAGCAATGGAGGCCCAGTTGCCTCTGGTCGTAGGGGGGATCAGAGAAGCACGAGTGAATAGGGGCGTGGGCACGCTCTGAAAGTACTTCTTCGCTGCGCTCAAGGCGCATGGGGACACCGAATTCCTGGCCGTGTCGAGCAACGCGAACAGAGCGCCGTCGCTGCGATGCGACAGCCGTGGGGGAGGGATGGTTCGTCTGGACCCGGGCGGTTTCGGTGCAGTTCCTGTTCCCCGTGCGTCCAGAAAAGAGACGCAGACCGATCACAGCGCCCCGTCGCCCGCTGATGCCGCCGCAGTCAATCGACGAGGTTCTTGCGGAGCTCGACCATATCATTGCCGAGGCGGCAGAACAGGGACGTCGGCTCGGATACTTTGCGGCCCTCTACCGGGACGTCACCGCACGGGTCGATGCGGCCATCGAGGCCGGCGAGTTTCAGGACAATGCCCGGATGGCGCGGTTAGACGTTGCCTTCGCCCATCGCTACCTCGATGCGTTGAAGACGCGGGGCACAAAGCGGGCCCGCCCCGCGCGTAGGGTGCAACGTCCGGGTCCTGCGGACGAACCGCACGACGTTGAGAACGCCGCTCCAGATCGCCTTCTTGGAGGGTGCCTCAGAGCTAATCCTCCCTCGTACTTTTTGAAACACATCGTCTCGGCTTGGAAGTAAACCATAGTCGGCAGACAGGAGGCAGTCGATTTTACCCATAAACTGCCAACTTCCATAAGTTTAACGTCGCAACGTCTAATGCCCTGAACTCGCCCAAAGAGGCAAGTCCTACTGGTTCTGCCGACAATTTCGACTGGAATCCGTATCGTCCCCCATTCCGCCCTATGCGCCGCACGCTCGTCGCCGCGCTCCTGGTCCTCGTCGTTCCCGCGTTCGTGTGGGCCCAGTCGCCCACCGTCGACCGCATCGATCCGCCGTTCTGGTGGGTCGGGATGGAGCAGGCAACCGTCGAGCTGATGGTGTACGGCGAGGACATCGCCAAGACCCAGGTGACGCTTGCCGATGTCCCGGGCGTGACGCTGAAGCAAGTCACGGCGGTCGAGAACCCCAACTACGCATTCGTCCGCCTGCGCGTCGCCGACACCGCCAAGCCTGGCACGCTCACGCTCCGCTTCCGGCACGACGACGGGACGATCACGCGCGACTACGACCTCCGACCGCGCCGCGAGGACATCTACGCGCAAGGCTTCGACAGTGAGGACGTCATTTACCTCCTCATGCCGGACCGCTTCGCGAACGGGAATCCCGAGAACGACGCCATCCCGGGGCTCATGGAAGGGGTCGACCGCTCGGACCCGAATGCCCGGCACGGCGGCGACTTCGCGGGCATCCGCGACCACCTCGGCTACATCGACGACCTGGGCATGACGGCGATCTGGATGACGCCGGTGTTCGAAAACAACATGCCGCCCGAGTATGGCGCCTATCACGGCTACGCCGCCACCGACATGTACAAGGTGGACCCCCGCTTCGGGAGCAACGAAGAATTCCGCACTCTCGTGAGGGCCACTCACGACCGCGGGATGAAGGTGATCATGGACATGATCCACAACCACGTGGGGCGCCAGCACTGGTGGATGGACGACCCGCCCACTGCCGACTGGGTTCACGACCGGGAGACCTACGGGCAGACCAACTACCGCGGCTCGGCCGCGATGGACCCCTATGCCTCCCAGCACGATCGGCAAAAGCTGGTGAACGGCTGGTTCGTCCCCTCGATGCCCGACCTCAACCAGGACAACGAACTGCTGGCCACCTATCTCATCCAGAATACGCTCTGGTGGATCGAGTACAGCGGCATCGACGGCATCCGCATGGACACCTATCTCTACGCCGACCCAGATTACATGGCGCGCTGGACGTCGCGGGTGCGAGAAGAGTACCCTGACTTCAACATCGTCGGCGAGAGCTGGGTGCACAAGGTGCCGCACGAGGCCTACTGGCAGGACAACTTCACGGCCCACCCGAACGAGTACGATTCGAACCTCCCGAGCGTCACAGACTTCCCGCTCACGTTCGCCCTGCAAGAGGCCTTCGAACAGGACTTCGGCTGGACCTCGGGCCTGCGCCGGCTCTACTACGTGCTCGCGCAAGACCACGTCTATCCCGAGCCCAACCGGCTCGTCACGTTCCTCGACAACCACGACCTGACCCGCTTCTTCACGGCGGTCGGCGAAAATGAGGCCGCGTTTAAGATGGCGTACACCTTCCTGATGACCACTCGCGGCATCCCGCAGGTCTACTACGCCACGGAGCTGATGCAGCCGATGCTCGACGTGGAGGGGGACGGCGCCAAGCGGCCCGACATGCCCGGTGGGTGGCCGTCGGACGAGCGAAGCGTGTTCACCAAAGAGGGCCGTACCGCCCGTGAGAGCGAGGCGCACGACTTCGTTACCACCCTCACGACGTGGCGCGAGGACGCGGACGTAGTACACCACGGCCGGCTCACGCACTACATTCCCGAGGACAACACCTACGTCTACTTTCGGCACGACGCCGACGAGCGGGTAATGGTCGTCCTCAACAACGCCGAGGAGCCGAGCGCCCTCGCCCTCGCCCGGTTCGAGGAGCGTCTCCGGGGCGCCACGGAGGGCCGCGACGTGATCAGCGGCCGGCGAGTCGCCCTGGACGACACCCTCACGGTGCCCGCAAAGACGCCACTGGTGTTAGAAGTGAAGTAATCCGGAATCCCGGTCGAAAATGTGGGCAGAACTCGTAGGACACGCCGTCCTTCGGCGAACTCAAGGGAGTAAGCGTTGCCGCGTTAGATCGCATTCCAGACATGTGAGTTTACCCCCGCGGCGTTTGCCTCGAATGCCGCGACGGGGGACGGCTGACAGCCACGCGGGGTGGCCTTTGCGGGGGGCAGGCCCCGGACTGCCGTGGGCAGCTCAGAAACAGCGGTCCGTCGTCCGGGGCTCCGGCCTTGTCGGGGTCATCCCGCGTGGCGGTCCGCGATCAGGCCGGGCGCTGGCAAAGATCCTCGATTTCAACTCACAGACTTGAAAATGCGACCCAGCGTTCAAGCATTGAGAAGCTGTTTGGCGGACTGTCTGATACCAGTTACTTATGATAACCCTACACTTGCGGCTTCCAGCAAGTAGTCGTA
>CAZMDV010000142.1:0-6947 GCA_964564875.1 uncultured Salinivenus sp. | reverse complement strand
AGTAGTTCAGAAACTCCTCGATGCGGACCGCATCCTTGGGCGGCCGCTCACCGTCGCGGATGAACCGACGCGCGTTGGTGTAGGCAGCGCCATCCACGTCGATCGAGAAGGTCGAGAGGGGATGGTTCGACACAGCCCGAAAGTCGTTCGACTCGATGGGGGCGTAGTCCTCCGTATTCCAGTCCCGCGGGCGCTGCCGTCGCACTCCTCCCCTCTGCCCTGCAGCCTGAGAACGGGCCATGTCGAGCGTCGCTTCGGGCTTAACCGTCCGCTCCTGTTTGCGAACCGGCGTCAGCGAAAAGGAAACGCGCGTGGTTTCTCCGTCCACCACCGTCACCGTCTTCCGCTTCGACGAATAGCCCGCAAATCGAGCGGTCATGTCGTGCCGTCCTGCCGGCACATTCGGCAGACGAAACTGGCCCTGTTTCCCCGTGGCGTCGCCAACCTGGAGGCTATCAATGATCACATTGGCCCCCGTAAGCAGCTGCCCATTCGTGGCGTCGGTCACCTGCCCGATGATAGTACCGGTTGGAGCCGTCTGAGTCGACCGAGCGCCACAGACGTCCGGCGAAAGGGAGACCAGGCAGAAAAGCGAGACGAAAAGAGAAAGGACAGTTTTCATGGCAGCCTCCCGAGGATTTGTGAGATGAGTGCGTGTGATGCCTTTTCGCTTCACACAACGTTTACGGAGCGGGAGTTATTACCACCTACGCGGACGCCTCGACACAATCGGACACGGCCGCCTCAATGGCCTCCGCCATCGCCCTAGGCGGGCGGTCGGGCGTCCAGCGTACCGCCGTCACTTCGTCGCGGTGGGCGTAGGTCCAGTGCGACAGGAGTCGAATTTCCGTGGCGTCCCGCTTCGAGAGCATATCGGGGGGCTCGGCGGACGGGTCGAAGAGAGCATGGCACTGCTCCCGGAGCTGGGTCTGGTCCTCGGCCGTGAGCGGCACGGTGCACGAGATCGCTTCCTGAAACCGGCCGAAGCGGACGAACAGCACGTCGACGCGGCTCTCCTCGTCGGTGTCGTGGTGCACGAAGGCGGCGTTGTGCCGCCGCACCGGGGCCGCCGCCACACGCTGCTTCTCCAGGATGCGCTCCAGCTGCTCGACCGTGTCGCGGATCTGGGCGGCCTTCTCGAAGTTGAGTTGCTCGGAGGCGCGGCGCATCCGGTCGCGCAAGTCGTCGAGCACCGACCGGTCCTGGCCGGTCAGAAACGCCCGTACCCGCCCCACCACCTCCGCATATGCCTCCGCGTCCTCCGTCTCGCAGGGAGCGGTGCATCGGTCCATGTCGGCGTAGAGGCACCGCTGGCCCAGGTGAAGGCGCTCGTCGTCGCATTCGCGGAGCTGGAAGAACCGTCCAACGACGTCGACCACCATGTCAGCCTGATCGGTGTTGCGCACCGGGCCGTAGTACTCGGCCCCGTCGGCCTCCAACCGGCGCGTCCAGGAGACAGTGGGGTACTCGTGGGCCGTATCGAGCCGGATAAAGGGACGGCTGTGGTAGCGGCGCTGGGCGCGGTTGTAGCGGGGCCTCTCGGCCTTGATGCGCCGCGACTCCAGGAGGATGGCCTCCAGCTCCGTGCCGGTCGTCGTCCAATCCACACCTCGCACCTTCTGCAGCATTTTGCGCTTGCGCGCTCCGCTGGATTCCACCGCCGTGAAGTGGCTGCGCAGGCGGTCGTTCAGGCACTTCGCCTTTCCAATGTAAAGCGGCGTGCCGGAGTCGTTTTTCATGACGTACACGCCCGGCGCCTCCGGGGCGTCAGGGAGCACCTCGGTCCGGATCTCTTCGATGTGGCCGGGCACCGACCGCACGCTCTGGTAGCTCTGATGCTGAAAGCGGAGGAGATCCTCGACGGTGTCGACCTCATGCTCGAAGGCCAACTGGCTCAGGAACCGGCGCAGCACGATGCTCGTGGCCTCCGCGTCGCCGAGCGCCCGGTGCCGTCCATCCACGTCGATGTCGTAGAACTGCGCAAGCCGACTGAGTCCTTTCGAGTCGAGGCCCGGCAGCAGGCGACGGGCCAGTCGCAGGGTGCAGAGGGTCTCGTTGGTAAGCGACGCCCGGTCGATCCGTCCAAGCTCCGCGTCCAGGAAGGACTCATCGAACGAGAGGTTGTGGGCCACCAGGATGTTCTCGCCGAGAAACTCGAGGTACTCCGGCAGGACTGTTTCGATCGGCGGGGCCTCGAACACCATCCCTGTGGTAATGCCGGTGATCTCCGTGATGCGGCCAGGCACCGAACATTGAGGATTGACGAGCTGCTGAAACCGGTCGACCACGTCTCCATCCTGCACCTTCACGGCCCCAATCTCAAGGATGCGGCTGTCGTCGGCCGAGGTGCCCGTGGTCTCCACGTCCGTCACCACAAACGTCGTGTCGGCAATGTTCATTGCGGCAGGGAGTACAGCTACTGAACGGTCTCGCGTCGCAGTTACTCGGGGCGCTTCGGCGTGAGTTGCTCGCGCTTCTTCTCCAGCAGACGGAGCGGCGGAAGGCCATAGTTGAAGTCAAACAGCGCCCCTTCCCAGGAGCCGTACTGGGGGTTGGGGAGGACAATCCAGCGCGTGCCCCAGTACGTCCGGAACGCCCGACTTCCCTCGCGCCGGGCCGTCACCGAAGTGTCGACCGCCGCCGCAAAGTCGCCAAAATTGTCACCGACGAGGAGGAGGATTCGGTACCGCTCGGCCACCCAAGCGCGACGGGCTGTCTTCGGGGCCCAGCCCTCCCTCTCGGCCTGGGTGAGCACGGCGTCCGGCGCATCCTCCACAGGAAACCCGAGCGCCTCCAGGTTGTCCCGCGTGGGCGCTTCGACGTCGGCGTCCCGATTGGTCAGGTAAATCACCTGCACGCCGTTCTCAGCGGCGGTCCGGGTAAAGTCGAGGGCTCCGGGCACCGCGTCCGCTTTTTCTTCTCGGACCCACGCCTTCCAGCTTTCCGAGGTGTACGCTTCGTCGTCGAGGATGAGTCGGGCCTGATACGGGCTGTTGTCGAGCACGGTCTCGTCGACGTCGAGCACCACGGCCGGCGGCTTGTCGCGGTAGGCGCCGCTCCCATTCTCGGTTTGCTCTAGGGACGCCGTCCAGGTGCTGTCGGCGAGCGCGCGTTTCATCATCACCCCGGCCAGCGTGTAGGCCTGCCGGGCGGTGCCCGCGTACTCGACGGAGGTCTGGGTCCAGAGCGTGCTGTGGAGAAGGGGATTCCGGAGGTTCGCGGCGCGTGAGAGGCTGTCCACGCGAGTCTCCAGCGAGTCGACTTGGTTTTGAAGGGACGACACCGACGGGGCGGTGCTGGGGCGAGTGCTCTGGCAGGCCCCTAGCAGCAATGCAGTCGTTGCGAGGAAAAGCACCGATCGGGGCATGGAGACCTCGGGAATCCGTGGTGGGGAAACTGCGCGTGCAGCGTCGGCCCGGACCGCACGAGTACAGCTGCGCAGGGAATCGGGCGTCGGGGCGCACCGGCCCCGTGGTCGTTCGCCTCACCTCTGGGGCAGGTACCAGACCGTCTGCTGGCAGACACAAGATGAACGCTCGACGGGACGATTGCCAATCGGACAAGGCTGTCCCCTCGACCTGTTCCTCCCGGCCGTGAGGGTCGGATAGAGCCCCCGGTCTCCTGCGGTTGGGGACCCGCCCCCCTTCGGGCACAAATTTTCTGGAGGGGTCCCAGACGTAGAAATCCGGCCGATGGCGCCATGGTCCCGGGGCGAGGAGTTAGCGGGCCTATGGGGGTTGTCCAGATCGGTCAGAAGCATGGCAAACTCCTCGCCCCCAACCCGTGCGATCACGCTGCTCTCGCTCGTGGTTCGTTCTATCCGTTCGGTAATGGACACCAGGGTTTCGTCACCGGGTTCATGGCTCCATTCATCGTTCATGGCCTGGAACCCGTCCGGGTCCAGGTACGCCGCCCCGGCGCAGCGGTCCCGGCCGTCGGTTTGCAAAAAGATCCGGCGCCGGCTGTTTGAGGAGGCGGCGATTGGGCAGGCCCGTCAGGGGCTCGCGGTGGGCCGTCTCTTTACGTTCCTGTCAGAGTCGGGCCTGCTGAGTGATTTCGACGAAGCTAGAGACGACTATGGGTGCGTCCTGCCCCAGGTCCTCGTGCAGGGCAAGGCTTTCTGGAATCGTAAGCGGACGCCCGTCCCGGCGCTCCACGGGAGGGTTCCACGTGTTCACTTCTTCCTCGGAACGGAGCTGCTCGGCGGTCCGTCGCCGCCCCTCGAGATCCCCGCGGAAGTGATTGATGAACGATTCTCCCTCGAAGTCCCCAGAGAACGCGTACCCAAAGGCCTCTGCCGCCGCCGGATTGCGGGACAAAACGCTCCCGTTTGGGTGGGACCAAACCGAATCCAACTGGGTCTGGTTGAAGAGTTGCCAGTATCGCTTTTCGACCGTACTGTCCTTCCCCTTCAAGGGACGAAGGTCTTCCCTGAACAGGAGGGTCCAGGTCTCGCCCGGGTCCCTGCGATCGCTGATCTGGTCCCGGAAGATTTGCACCAGCGCCGCGCTTCCGTCCTGCGTCCGGACGGTAGGGACCAAGCCCGTCCCCGAGGATCCGGTTCTCCATCGATCCACTCCACCCGTCACGCGCATCCGCCGATGGGTTCGCCTGGTTCGCCATCAGGTACTCCCCGTGAATTGCTACAAGCCGACCTGGCTGACAGCCGGGTAGATAATTCGTCTGATCGCTGCAGTGCCAGATAATGCCCTTCTGGTCGACAATCACAGCAGCCATCGAAAATGCGCGTCCCACGCCAGACCCAGGAAGCGTTGGAGGCGGGCGTGCTCGTGTCAGCGATCAAAGTCTCTGAGGATCGGGGAAACAGAGAAAGCGAGACCCAGCGCAGCGGCTCCGTCCCCCGAGCAGACCCAACATTTTCTCTTTCGGATCGGGGCCAGAAAAGCGACAAAATTGTTCTGACCCCCACAGAAGTGCCCTCGCCCCCCTCTTTTCGTCGCAACTCTCTAGGGACAAGGAAAGAGGATCTTCCCAATCCCTGCGGAACGATTTTCCCCGCCGTGGGTGTGGGCGAATGACGCAGATTCAGACTCCGAAACCCCTTGATTCCTTCCCCATGCCCGGTGTTGACGACTTTTTTCAGTTTAGCAAGAGCCTCAACTCCCTTCCCGGCGGCATCTCCGACGAAGGGCTGGGGGACCAGCCTCAATCAGGCCTAGTCCCCAAGGTCGTGGAGCAGACCACCCGCGGCGAGCGCGCCTACGACATTTTCAGCCGTCTCCTGAAGGAGCGGATCGTCTTCATCGGGACTCCGGTGAACGACCAGATTGCCAATCTCACCGTCGCTCAACTCCTCTACCTAGAGAGCGAAGCCTCCAACCAGCCCATCAACATTTACATTAACTCTCCCGGCGGCGTCATCTACAGCGGGATGGGCGTGTACGACACGATGCAGTATGTGGAGGCCCCGATTGCGACGACCTGCGTGGGACTGGCCGCCTCCATGGGATCGGTTTTGCTGGCTGGAGGGGCGGAGGGGCAACGTGCCTGCCTCCCCAACTCCCGCGTGATGATGCACCAGCCCATGGGCGGGACACAGGGCCAGGCCTCCGACATCGAGATTCAAGCGAAGGAGATTGCCTGGCTGAAGAAGCGGCTCTACCAGATCCTAGCCCACCACACCGGCAAGGACATCGAGCAGATCGAGGACGACGCCGACCGCAACTACTGGATGAGCGCCGAGGAGGCTAAAGACTACGGCCTCGTGGACAAGATCATGAACCCGGAGAACCTCGACGCCCTTAAGTCCATCCACACCAACGGGAAAGCAGACGCGGATGCCACGGACGAGTCGTCGGAGTAGGAGCCTCCCTGCTGGAAAATGGCCGACTCCGCAGAGCGACCGTCTCCTCCAATTCCTTCTAGATGCTGAGGCCCATTTCTCCGGACGAGCGGGGAAATGGGCTTTTCTCGTGTCGGAGTAGTTCGGGTTCTTACGGGCGACAAATCCAGTCTTCTCCCCTCAGGCTCCATCGTGCTCCGTGAAGAAGTCGACCTTGCTTTCGTCTAGGTAGCGTTGATTTGCCTCCAGGAAATCAACCGTGCTGCCGCGCCGTCGAATGTCCACGAAGGAATGTCCTAGACCGACGACCCCTCCGGCCAAGAGGCCAACGTCGAAGGGCTGGATCCAGATTCCCCAGAGCTGTTTGGCCAGAATCGTCCCCAGCGCCAACAGAAGGCCCCCGGCAAGGAGATACTTGAAGATTGGAAGGCTGCTCGTCAGAGCGTTTTTCAGCCGTAGCTTCCATGCGCTCGGCACGTTCACGAACAGGTACCGCATCGCCGGATGACCCGTGACCAACCATCCGGTGACCCCCACGCCCCAGCCAATGGCGAGGATGCCAGCGTACTCGACCCACATCAAAATCTCCGTACTCCGAACGGGCACGACGGTCTGCGCCGCCGTGGATCGGGCAAGCGAGAGCAGGACGAGCGTCATGACGGGAATGAATCGGATGAGGCGCATAGGGCCTGCGTAGTGCTTAAAGTGTCTATTGGCACACCAGCAGACCGAAGACTCTGTCGACCTGGGTGCCCGTGGAACCTCGCTGTCCATCGCAAATCACTTCCGAGAGTGTCCCCTCCTGTCCTCGCCTGGGCGCACCGCCCGAACCGGCGAAGGGACGGATGATTCTCCTCATCCTTCTCGTGGAAGGAACTTCTATACCCCACCCACCACAATAGATAGCCTCAAAAATCATACGAGCCTTCTCCGTTCCAGCAAAGCACCCGGACTCAAGGGTAACGACCGTCGCTCACCGGACGAGCGGAGCCCAACCATTCCCCACGGTGGCCGGAAGCCTCCCGAGGGCCCCTCGGCGACGCTCGCGATCAATCTCCCGCAGATTTTCTGTCTCTCGCCGGTAGGATTGACACGACTCGTGGGAGAGGCACGTTTGAGAAACTCAGCAGTCAGTTTCTATCTG
>CAZMDV010000141.1:0-6982 GCA_964564875.1 uncultured Salinivenus sp. | reverse complement strand
CGCGACGGCTGCGAGTGCCGACGGCATTCCCCTCGTCGTCGAGGTACACGTCCTGGGTGGCGCCGGAGGGCGCATCTTCGCGAAAGTCGATGGTCGTCACCGACCCGTCGGGCATACGAAGGACCATGAAGCCCCCGCCGCCGATGTTGCCGGCGTAGGGGTGGACGACGGCCAGCGCGAAGCCCGTGGCCACGGCGGCGTCAACGGCGTTGCCGCCCTTCTCAAGCATCTGAACCCCGGCCTCGGAGGCCCACCGCTTGGCCGAGACGACCATGCCGTTCTCGGCGTACTCGGGGACGGGACCGGGTGCGGCGGCCGCCTCGGCCTGGCCATCTGGGATCGGGGCCGGGCCAGTCGTCCAGGCCGAGAGGCCGACAGCGGTGATCGCAAGCAGGAGTGCGAGGCCGAGGGCACGAACCTTTGGGCAAGCAGGCATGAGCGGTGGGAAGTGATACAGAGAGAAGGGCTCCAAAATGTGGTTCTCGAATGTAGATGTCCGTCTCCCGAATGACAACCGCTATTCGGCTCGGCTGAGCACGGTCACCTGGTCGTCGCTCCGAGTGAGGACGGGCGCGTCGATGTGAGAGCTATGGCGGCTGAGGATCCAGAGCTCCGGCATGATTTCGGCCATAAGCACGCCGTCGTCCATGAGGCGGACGATGGCACTTTCACTCACGACGACGGCCACGGCGCCGGTGGCCCGCGTGATGGCGGCGGCCGCCCGGTGCCGACTCCCCAGTCCCCCCGGAATCTTAAGTTCGCTCGCGTCGGCGTCGAGGTAGCGGGTGGCGGACAGGGCCACGCCGTCGTTCGAGATCACGAAGGCACCGTCCAGCAGGGCGAGCTCCTTGAGGGTCTCGCGGGTGTCGGGACGGTCGAGGCGCCGGACGGCATCGTCGTGCCCCGCCAGCGGATCGAGGATCATGGGCTGGGACGATGCCCGGACCCCGTCGGCATTGCCGACGGTGAAGATGGTGCCGACCTTCCGTCCCTCCCGGCCCTCACGGGCCAGCTCAACGGCCAGCGTCACGACCTGCTCCAGCGTGTCGCTATCAACCGACTTGCGTTCGGCAGCCACCGTCTCAAGGACATCAGAACGCCCTTCCATCAGACAAAGGAGATTTAGGGGAACAAACACGATCTGTACCGAGAAGTACGCGGAGGCGATCTGGTCCGTTCACTGATCTGGCGCACTCATGCCTTCGACTAGAAGATTTCCACGCACTGGACGCCCGCTCGTCTTCTGTGCAGCCGTGGGCATTCTATGCAGCCTGCTCCTGCTCCCCTCCCCTTCCCGCGCGCAGTCCGAATCGAGGACCGTGACGTGGCGGGCCCACCCCGGTGGGGCCCATGGCTTCGACGCATTCGCACTCGCCGCGGCGGTGGAGCGGGCGGGCGAGATGGCCCCACCGCTGACGAGCCTGCTGGTGGCGCGCGACACGACGACCGTGGCCGAGGTGTACTTCAACGGACAACGTCCCGGCCAGGGGACCAACCTCAAGTCCGCCAGCAAGAGTGTGCTGAGCGCTCTCACCGGCATTGCCCTTGCGGACGGTTCGCTTGGAAGCGTAGATCAACCCATCGGTCCATTTTTCCCCTCCCTGCTGGCCGACGCTCCTCGCAAGCAGCGCATCACGATCCACCACCTCCTCACCCAGCAGGCCGGCCTCGAATCGACGAGCTTCGGCAACTACGGCGCGTGGGTGGCGAGCCCTAATTGGGTGGCCGATGCCCTCCGGCGCCCCCTGGTGGACCGCCCGGGCGGCGACATGATCTACAGTACCGGCACTACCCACATTCTGGGGGCTATCCTCACCAAGGCCACGGGCCGGTCGCTCCGCGCCTACGCGCAGGACCGTCTCTTCGACCCGCTCGGCGTGCGCATCCGGAGCTGGCAACAGGCCCCTACGGGCCGCTACTTCGGGGGCAACAACGTGTCGCTCACCCCCCGCGCCATGCTGCGATTCGGCCAGCTGTACCTGAACGACGGTCGCTTCGACGGCAAGCAGATCCTCCCCGCGGACTGGGTCGACCGGTCGTGGCGCACCTACGTCCGCTCCACCTACCACGGCCACCAGTACGGCTACCTCTGGTTCATGCACGAGTTTGCCGGGGAACGGGTGGCGTTCGCCTGGGGGTACGGCGGGCAGTACGTCTTCGTCGTCCCGAGGCTCGACCTCGTCGTCGTGTGCAGCTCGTCGCTCCAAAACCGCTCCCGTGGCGGCGACGATTACAACGAGCAGCTCTTGCGTCTGCTGGCCGATCACATCATCCCGGCCGCCCGAGGACCCGGTCCCACTGACCTGTGGCCCAAGCGGCATCTTCCTCCTTCTGGATGGTAGAGTGGCTAACGGAGACGCGGCCGAGAATCCGTGCCTACTCCTCACCCCCATTGCCTCCCCCAAAGAGATCACGCAGCTGCTTGAGGCCCTCCTCTTTCGCGAGCGACCGAACCTTCGACGTGATGGCGTCCCGATTGAGCACCTTCACCGTTGGGCTATCCATCGTGCCCCCAAGGCGGACCGTCACCGGCACGGTCTCGTCCCCGGAGCCGTCACCCACGAGCTTTTCGAGCAGGGGATTGAGCTTCCCGTCGGTGTCGCCCAGGCGAGAGGCAACGCCGGAGTTCTGAAGGACCGAGAGGGGCAGATCCATCGTCATCTCGAGATCCACGTTGCCGCCCAGCCCTAAGGCCCCCTGCACGGTACCGTCAAACCGGGAGCCCCCAAACGACCACGTCTTCAGCTGGAATTGCCCATCCCGAATGGCGAAGGGCCCGCCAAGGCGCTTGAACTGCTTCAGCGACCCCGTCGGGAGCTCCAGGGTGTTGGCGAGGGCGCTGGCCGGTCCGAGGTCGAGCGAGAGGCCCCCGTCAGCCACAATCGACTGGCCGATCGCCGTGAAGGCCGTCGTCTGGGGCAGAAAGCCGTTCGTAAGACCGGTTTCCCCGTCGGCGTCGAGGGTGAGCGTGCCCGTGACGAGCTGTCCCAGCCGGGTCCAGTCCGTCAGGACGGCACCAGCCTTTGCCTCCTGAAGCTCAACGTCGTACGTGAGATCCGACTGGGGAGCGGGCGCATCCACTGAGGGGATCCGGCTCGCCTCCGCCGAGGCGAGCCGCACGGATCCGTCCGGCGGGGCCGCGGCCGAGGTCGTCGATTCGCGCTGATCGAGCGTCATCGTGCCGGTGAGGGTGCCCCCGTAGGTCGATGCCGTCAGGTTCCGGACCGCCAGGCGCCGATCGTCCATCTGGACGTCGAACGAAAGGTCGTCGAAGCGCTGGGGATCGTTCAGAAGGGTCCCGACCTCGACGCGACCGTCGACGGCGTAGGCCGGAAGCTCCACGTCCCCGTACAACTCTTTGGCCAAGGCTTCGGGCGACTCTTCTCCGACGTTCGACCCGGACAGGTGCGCGGCAAAGAGTTGCGAGTAGGTCGCTTCGGACGTGTCGGCCTCCGGGTAGAGCGCGACGAGATCAAGGCGGTCGGACGTGAAGGTGAAGGAAGCCGACAGGGCCGGATTGGCTTCCGCGAGGCCCTTCGAGATTGGGAAGAGATTTTGCGTCGTCGTTTTCAGGGCCGCGGTCTGCTGTCCCGAGCGGACGGTGAAGCGATCCATGGAGAGCCCCGTGCCGGTGAGCTGGACGGTGGCGTCGGGGATCTCGATCGGGTGCCGGAACGATTCGTAGGGTACCTGCACGTCGGTGAGTTGAACGCGTCCGTCGGGCCGGAGGGCGTCGGGGCTGTCGAGGGGCCCGGCAAAGCCCACGTCGAAGTCGGCCACTCCTCGAATGGAGTCGGCGTCCGGCCCCCCGCCCGCCAGGGCCATGAGGGGCGCCAGCTCCGCGGTGCCCGCCAGTTGGCCGTCCACCTGTGGACGCCCCAGCGGATCCCGCACCGTCACCTGTCCGGACAGTGGATTGCCGAGCAATTGTCCGTCAATGCCCTGCGCCGCCACGGACGTGCCCGAGAACCGGAGATCCGCCGCAAGACTACGGAGCAGGGCCTCCCCGTCGTAATCGATGCCAATCCCGGCGAGTTGCCCGGTGCCATTGATCGACACCTTTTCGAGCGATGCGGCGTCGGTCGGCATCGGGCCCGTGGCCGTCGCGTCGAGACGAAGGGTGCCCTGTGGGTTGTAGTCGCCTCCCTGCTCGGGCGGGGCGAAGGCGGCGAGATCGGCCACATTCATCGGCCCGGTCTCTAGATCGAGAGCCACCTGCGGCTCGCTCGCAAGGCCTCGCACCGACACGGTCCCGGCCAGCCGCGCCCCGAGCAACTGCCCCTGCACGGACCGGACGGTCACGGAGTCGAGCGACGCCGACAGGTCGGCACTCAGGTCGCGGAGCAGGGCCGTGTCTTCATAGTCGATCCCTCCGTCAGCGAGCTGTCCCGTGGCCGTGACGGAGAGCGTCGTCGCGGGATCCGCCTCGCCGGACAACGGTCCGGAGACCGTGCCTTCCAGGTCCAGCGTGCCCTGCGGGTTGAGTCCGTCCACGGCCGCCGCCGGGACGAAGGCGGCAATTTCGGCGAGGTCGGTCGCGCCGGTCTCGAACGTAAGGTCGACGGTGGGCTGCTCATTCAGCCCCGAGAGCGCGCCCCTCACCGTGAGCGTGATGGGCGCCGTGTCAATCCGAAGGCTCCGCAGGTCTACCCGTCCTGCCGACGGGGTTGCGCGCACGTCATAGTTCGCCTGTGCGTCCCGCACGGTGAGCGTATCCGGCCCCACGCTAGGCAGCAGCGCCCGAACGGTTTTCAGGTCGAGGGTCCCGTCGCTCGTGACGGCCGCGTCGTTGGGACGGGCACTGAGCTGAGCGTCGAAGGCGAGCCGGAGGGCCTGGCCAGTGCTTCGGTCGTCGTAGTAGAGCCGCGCGCCGGAGATCCGGGCGTCCGAGACCGGGATGCCACCGAGGGGCGATCCCTCGGCCTCGGTCGTGTCGGCCTCGCCCCCCAGGGTGTCAAAGTTGGTCGTCCCGTCCTCGGCCACTTCGTAGCGGATCACTGGGTGTTCGAGCCCGACGGCCGTCGGCCGGATCGTTCCTGCGAACAGGGGCCAGAGCGCCACGTCCACGTTCAGTGTCCGGGCCTTCACCGCGGGCTCGGGCCCATACCCCTCGGCGTTGGCGAGCCGAAAGCCCGAGACGCGAACGGCGGGCGTCGGCAGGACGCGAAGCCCGATGGCGTCGATCTCGACCTGTCGTCCCGTCGCCTCCTCCAGGGGCGGGATGACATATCCCTTTAGTTGCTCGGACGTGAAGAGGCGGGGGAGAACGAGCGCCGCCACCAGGCCGAGGACGGCGAGACCGCCGAGAATGCCGCCGCCCCACTTGAGGATGCGACGGAAGGACGAGTGGTTGGAAGCGGACGCATCGGGGCTTGACTCAGACATAACGATCGACGGGGATCGGACGACGGAATGCAGCAGAGAAGTGCTGGGCCCTTGTGAACCTACGAGGCGAGAGTCCGATCCACGAAGCCCTCGACCGCGCCTTCCCGCTCAATTCCCTGCGGGCAACCAGGCGCCTCCAGGACTGTGGCGTAAATGCAAAAACGACCTGAGAAGGAGCCCTTCCTGCCGGGTCATTCCTTGTCGGGTATTGCCTCTTCGATGACGGCTTCTAACCTCGGGAGATCCTCGTAGTCATCCAATCGGCGGACCCCATCCTCAGCCTCCAGGACCGCCAGGGCCATCCACCGGCCGCCGCGGTAAATGATGCCAGCGTTTGACGTCTTCGATGTAGCCGTCCACCTCGCCAGGCTCTCGATGCAATTGGTGGCCAGAGAGGCTCTTGCCGATGCCGAGTTCATCGAAGAGCCCGAGGCGATGGAGCATCAGGGTTTCTTCCAAACCCTCCTGAAGGAAGCGGGCAGCCGTGCGGTTGATCTGTTCCAGCTCGGTGTGACAGGCCCGACGGCGCGCCTCGATCATCGTGGAGTCGATCAGCCGGGCACGAACCGGCTTTTTTTGAGTTTGCATGCGTGCTCCTCCGTCAGAAAAACCCAGGCCGTGTGGGTCTCGGTCGCCTTCATATGGGCGACCTCGCCTGGATAGGTCGCCGCCCGGCACAGCGCCGCAACGGTTTCGGCGAGCTGCTCTCGGGCACCATTCGGGAGTTCAACAGAGGACACTAGGAGCGGAGGACATGCGACGATAATCGATGGAGCGAATGCTCCTCTGCCCAAATCGTTGGCTACCGAACAGCTTTGAATTGTGGGTTGTTGCTCGCCGGTGAAGCTCCCAGTGGATACTGGTCATTCTGAGCGGAGCGAAGTCGGAGGGGCCCGCAGGGTGATCCTCTGGAAATCCCCCCGAATAAAGCAAAGTCGGACTCGGGGCCCGTGGGCGATTTCCTCAGTTTTTTGTCACTTTCGAAGCTATTCGTCAGTCGCAGGCTCCCTCAGAATGACGTGACCCCGGTGTTGGAGGAAAAATTGGAGCTTCACTGGCTCACGATGGAAATTGTCTGGTAGCCAGCCCAAATCGTTTGGGCGGGTCGGAAGAGGGGGACCGCAAGGATCAGGGCGGTGCGCACGAGTCCGCCTCGAGCCCTCGAGTTCAATCACGGAACGGTCGTCTCCTCGCGACGGGGGCCGCCCTCTGAGGAATCGCCGTTGCCTTCAAGCGGCGTCGGACAGACTGAGTGCTGATTGGTCTTCCGAGATTGGCCCACGCCCGCGTCGGAAGGCCCCCCACACGGTGACCCCACCTCTCCCTCACAAACCTGGAGGTCCGACGTCCGATCTTTATTTGTGGAATGTTTTTGAGGGAAAATCTGCTTCGCTCGAACGACCATTTTGCCATTCTCCAGTCCCGAAACAGCCATGGGCCGATCCCCAACCGCGTGCGCTCGCCTTCTCCTCGGGCTCGTTCTCCTCGGCACGTTGGGACCCGTTGACGCCGCCCGGGCGCAGCCGCCGGCACCGGGCTCTCTTCAGCCCGTTCTCGACAGCCTGCGGGCCGCCGACGGCTTCCCCGGCGCCACCGC
>CAZMDV010000140.1:0-6987 GCA_964564875.1 uncultured Salinivenus sp. | reverse complement strand
GAAGGCCCCTCGCCCGAAGGAAACACCCGGGGATAGAGAAGAAGCGCCGCCACCAACGCAAGAAGACCGATCAACACCGCGTCGGAAGTGAGCGGTTTGCCCTCCGGGCCGAGCTCCTCTCCGCGTCGCTCTTCGGTGCTTCCCGTCCGCACGAGCCCCTCCTCGGTCACGTTGAACACCCAGGCGAGCCCTACCGCCAGCGGAAAGCCCAAAATCAAGGCGAGCGTGATCAGCCGCAGCGTCCAGCCCGGCAGGTTGAACGGCTCGACCAGGATCTCTCCAAGCTGCAGGATGACAAACGCCGTCCCGGCGTAGACCACTGCCACGCGGATCACCCGGCGGCGGCGCAGTTCCTGGATAAAACGGCGAACCCCGGCGAGAAACCGATCCATGACAGCGTTCGCCGGGCTGAAGCGAAAACTGTGAAGAGGAAGTGTATAATTACAATACCCAAGAGGCAGCGGAAATAACAACTCTGTTGCTGGAGACTTGCCGGACGCCGTCCGAGGCGGGGCATCCCGTCGAATAGACGGCCTATCGACGATTAGGGCTTCGGGAGCAGATAGTGCTCACCCCGCTGGCCGAGCCGCGACGGTTCGGTTGGAATTACCCTGCCGATCGCCTACTATTGGCGTCCGTCTTCGCGCGTAGAATGGCGTATCATAAAGGAAATTATGATGCGCCCACCTGGGGCCGACCGACCGGCACGTCCTCACCCCGTGCCGAAAAGTCAGCCTCAGGCTCACCCCTCGCAGGCTCGCACCGCGGATGTGGCCGCTGATTCCGAGTCGCTGCCTCGGGAAAAAGAAAGAGGCCAGAGGGGCGGTCAGCCCGCTCTACTCCGTCGCCTCCCGGCCCCTAAGTGCGTCAAGGCGCTTCCGGGCCGCCTCCACGCGGGGCTGCAGTTCCGGATCGGCGTCCTCCCACGCACTGACGAACCGCTCGTAGGCGGCCGCGGCCTCCTCGGGCCGATCCATCTCTTCGTAGAGCTGGCCCAGCCGCTCGTGGGCCACCGGGTGGATCCACGCGGCCAGGTACCAGTCCTCGGCCGTCTGACGCTGGCCGAGCTCCCGGTAGAGGTCTCCTCGCCACAGGGCACCGAACAGGTGCGAACCGCCATGCTTACGGCCAGACCACAGCTTTTCCGCCTGGGTTAGATCCCCAGTCGTCCACGCCCGGTAGCCCCGCAGCTCGTTCACCGTCGTCTCGATGGCCTGCTCCGACGCGCCCTCCTGCTCCATCCGACCTTGCAACCGGTCCAGTACCGCATCAAATTCCTCGGAGCGGCCTTTCTCGACCAGGTAGAACGGCGCACAACCGAGAACGTCTGGCTCTACCTGGGAGGGCTCCAAGTTCGGTCGAAGGATTGAGTCCGGCACCGGGTAGCCGAGGCTCAGGGAGAGCGCCCACCCGCATCCCGACGACCACTCTTCGGGCAATTTGCCGACCAGGGAGGCGGCCGCCTCCATCTGGCCACGTTCGAGGTGATTTAAGAACAGGCTCCGGTTGTACTGCGGGCGGTCGGTGCCTTCGCGCTCGGCCACTCGCCGGATCACCTGCGCCTGGAGGGCGCGATCCGTCGGGTGAAGCAGGGGCAAACGCAGCCACCCGAGGTTCTGTACGTCGGGCACGGGGAGGGTGTCGAGGCGCGTCCAGGCCTTTTGCTGGCGCTCCGGAGATCCGAAACTCAAGTCCCAGAACGCCTGGTAGAACTCCTTGACTGGGCCCCCGGGATGGCGGTCGATCCGGCGGGCCGCCATCGCAGAATCGCGATGGAGCGACATCGCAATGTCCATCAGGTGATAGTGATACGGCGCCACGCCGGGGTCCAGCCGGGTGGCCTCCCGAAACGCCCGCTCCGCCTCCGGCCATCCGCCGGGAACGAAGCCGTGAAAAATAACTTCGCCGAGCACATACCAGACCTGCGGATCATCGGGGTAGATCTTCGTCCACTGTCGAAGGCTGTCGGCAACGGTCAAGCTGCGATGCTGGACGTGCCTCGCGTACTGTGCCCAAATGAGACGTCGCTCGCGGAGCGGCAGGCGGCCCGACAGCTCGTAGGCCTTCCGGAATGCCCGATCTCTCTCGCCCGACTTTACAATCCAGCTCGCTGCGAGTCCGCGGCGGGCGTGCGCAAGCGCGAAGGTGCTGTCTTGGTCAGTGGCGGCCCGGTAGTCTTGAAGGGCAGCCTCGTACTCCTCAGCCCGAAAGTGGCGCTCCCCATCCAGGAAGGACTTGAGCGCCTCCAGCGAGGAGGTCGTGATGCTCGCCAGGTCGACCGACGGGATGGCCTCCTCGCTCCGGTCAAGCAGAACGCCGAGGACCTTTCGGGTCAGCTCGTCGGTCAGGGCGGTGATGCTGCCGGGCGGCCCTTCGACCTCCACCTGGCCGAGCCGCTCGCCGGAACGGGCCCGGCGAACCTCTGCCCCGAGCCGCAGCTCCTCCCCGAGCTGCACCGCCGAGCCGACGACGGCGTAGGTGGCCCCGACCGCTCGGGCCACTTCAAGAGCCGGGCTCCGGCCCGCGCCCAGTCGGGCGGAGTCGGCCTGCTCGGCGGCCGCAAAGATTCGACGGTCCGGAATTGCCCGGAGGCCCGCCGCCCCGTCGAGGTTGAGGCTCAGGGTCGTTACCATCCCGCCCCGCCACTCCGCGGCCCCGGCGCCGGAGACCTCAAACGGCAGGACCGCAATCGTTCGCTCCTCGATCGGCGTTGTATCTGTCTGGACTGGACCGTCCTCCGCCGTAGGCTCTCCGCCGGAGGAAAACACTCTCGGATAAAGCAAAAGGCCAATGGCCACTGCCAGGAGCCCGACGATCAGCCAGTTGGAGGTCAGCGGCTTGCCCTCGGGGCCAAGCTCTCCTTCGGTCTCAACGTCGGCCCCGGCCCGCACGACCCCCTCCTCGGTGAGGTTGTAGACCCAGGCCAAGCCAACGGCCAGCGGAAAGCCGAGCACCAAGAGGAACGTGACCAGCCGGATCGCCCAGCTGCCCAGCCCGAAGGGCCCGGCCAGGATCTCCGCGAGCTGCAGGATAACGAATGCCGTCGTGGCGTAGACCACCGCTACGCGGATCACCCGTCGGCGGCGCAGCTCCCGGACAAAACGGCGAATCCAGCGGACAAAAGCGCCCATGGCGCTCTCGCCGGGCTGTGGCGAGGTCCTGTAAAGAGACGATGTATAAGCAGGGTAGGCACTCCGCCACGGATTGACAACCTCAGGGCCGACACCCAAAGGCCATCGGCCCTCCGTAGGCGGGCGTCTGCCGCTCCATTCCGGCTATTTGAGAACGTCGCTCGGATGGACGGCTGTTTCTGGAAACCCCTCCAGCACTCCCTCGTCGTGGATGACGAGACGAACGTCCAACTGCTGGGCCAGGACTGCGTACTGCGTGTCGTAGGCACTGCAGCCGGACGCGACGGCCTCGCGAAGCACCTCCGTGGGCGACACCTGGTAGCTCCGGCCCCCGATCAGGTCTTCGGCCAGGTCGATGTGCTGAACGGCGAACTCCAGGCCAAATTCTTCTTCCTAGACGTAGAGCCAGAGCACGTTCAGAAATTCCGACCGCCACAGAAGGGGTGCGGCCCACTCGGGATCTTTTCGCCGGACCTCGACGGCCGTCTTGGTGTGCTCCCCCTGGATCGTGTAGTAGCTGATCAGCGTGGTGTCGGCGACCATCATCGCGATTTGAGCGACGGACGAAGAGGGGAGACGCGGTATTGGGTTAAGACCGGCCTCGACGAACGGCGTCCCGGCGCTTCTCCTCGGTTAGTCGGGTCGGGGTTTGGGCCCGGAGCCTCTCGGCCCGGCCGCGGAGCTCCTCCTCCCGAACGGGACGCTCGCCGAGCGCTCGTTCCAGAAGGATCCTCACCTCCCCGGCGATCGAGCGCCGATTGGCGTGGGCCCGGGACTTGAGTTTCTCGTAGAGCGGATCCGGGAGGTCCTTTACGGTGAGATTCGCCATGGCTTGGCGGCCTTGTCGTTCATGTCCGGACATCGAACGCTGAGCAGCCCTGCGCTACCGGCAGGCAGATGCATGCTTCCTGCCTGCAAAACGCAGGGACCCGGCCGGGGTTCGGCGAACCACTCGGGGCAAGACGGTCTCAAGAAGGACTCTCTTCGGAACGGCTTGAAGCAGCCCCCCTGCTTCGCTCTCGGGGGCGGTGGAGGCGTTTCGTCTGCTTTGACCTCTGCCCAGCCCACGTTACTCGCTGGCCACCTCCGCCCGAAGCGCGTCAAGCCGCTGTTGCGCCGCCTCAACCCGGTCCTGTAGCTCCGGGTCGGCCTGCTCCCACGCGGCGACGAACCGCTCGTAGGCCGCGGCGGCGTCCGCGGGCCGGTCCATCGTTTCGTAGAGCTGGCCGAGCCGCTCGTGGGCGACCGGGTGCCACCAGGTCCCCAAATACCACCCTTCCGCCTTTTGAAGCTGCCCGCGCGCTCGGTAGAGATCCCCTCGCCAAATGCCGCCCCACGAGATTGGCCACCACCCAACAGGATTGGTAAATATCGAGCGGGCGGGGAGGGAAGCCTCACTGTCGAGCGTTCCGTTCTTCCAGGCCCGGTAGCTTTCGAGCTCCTCGATCATCGCCCGCAGGGAAGCGGCGTTCTCTCCCCTACGACCCTCCGCCCGTTGGGCCCGGGCCCGCAGGCGACCCAGGAGTTGGTCCAGCGCGGCGCTGCGGCGCTGATCGGCCAGATAGACCCCTGCACACGCAAGCCGGCCCGCCGGTGCGTCCTCGGTCACCCCGGTCGCATCCAGATAAACGCGGGCCGCCGAGTCCGGCACTGGTGCGCCCAACGAACTCGCTCGGGCCAGCAGACAAGTCGCCACCGTCGAGTCTGATAACGTCGGAAGATCGGCGGCCGCCTGGGCCACTTGTCCCCCCTCCAGGCTGTTGCCAACGAGAAGCGGCGGGTATGGCGTGTTTTCAGTATCGTCCCGGCCGATGATCGTGCGAAGCACCCGCTCTTGCAACTGGCCATCCGACGGATGCAGGGTCGCCCCGACCACGGCGACAAACGGGACGTCCTCAACCCGAAGTGCCATCGTATCAAGCCGAGCGAATGCCCCTCGGCGCCTCGCTGAATCCCCGAACACGAGGCCGTGGGCCAGTTGGTTCAGCACTTTCCCTCGCGACTCCGGTGTAGCGGCGATCCGCTGGGCGGCAAGCGCACGATCTCGGTGATACATGAACGCCATTTGGACGAAGTGGTGGTAGTAGGGCAGGTGACCGGGGTCGAGATCAACGCCACGCTTAAAGGCCCGGTCCGCTTCGGGGAAGCCCCCAGGAATCGAAGAATGCAAGATCACTTCTCCGAGACTGTACCGGATGGTCGGGTCTTCGGGATAGGACTGTGCCAACTGCCGCAGGCTATCGGCCGCGGCGACGCCGTTTCCTTCATTCATCCAGAAATCCACCGCCCGAACCCATCGTCGGTCCCGGGAGGGAAGCCGGCCAGACCGCATACGGGCTCGGTGCCAGTTCTTCGCCACCTTTGTTTTTGGGCCCGCCGCAGCCCAATGGGCTTGAGCAAGGCGCGCGTAGGCCAGGGCGAACGTCGAGTCGTCCCGAGTCGCCTCCTTGAAGTCCTCGACGGCCCCGGCGTAGTCGCCAGTCCGAAAGCGGCGTTCCCCTTCCAAAAACGACTTGAGGGCCTCCAGCGAAGAGGTCGTAATGCTCGCCAGGTCGACCGACGGAAGGGCCTCCTCGCTCCGATCAAGCAACACGCCGAGCACCTCGCGGGTCAGCCGGTCGGTCAGCGTCGTAACGCTTCCAGGGGCGCCCTTTACCTCCACGGTGCCGAGCGTCTCCCCGGAGCCGACCCGGCGGATTTCAGCCCCGAGACGAAGCTCCTCCCCGAGCTGCACCGCCGAGCCGACCACCGCGTACTTCGCGCCTACAGTCCGGGCCACCGCCAGGGCCGAGTCGGGGCTGAGGCCCTCCTCGACGTTTCCCCGCTTCTTCCAGGCGGCAAAGACGGCCCGATCGGAAATCGCCCGGAAGCCGGCCGCACCGTCAAGGTTCATCGACAGCATCGTGACCATCCCGTCGCGCCACTCCTCGGCCCCGGCGCCGGACACTTCAAACGGCAAGACCGCGATGGAGCGGTCCTGGATTTCCGCGCTGGCGTCGGACGCCTGTTCCGCCGGGCCAAGTCCGCCGAAAAGCCACCACGCCCCGAGGAGCAACAGTGCCAGGACCGACGCCCCGACCCACAGGCCGGGCGTCGCTGGAGCCCGAACCGCTTCCTCGGAGGACTCCTCTCCGGTGTCGACCCGAACTCCCTCCGGCGTCACCTCTAGGGCCCACGCCAGCACGAGGGCAATCGGGAAGCCCAGCCCGACCACCACCCAGACCAGGGGGCCAAACCACCCCGGCAGGTCGAACGTCCCCGCGGCAATGTCGGCCAGCTCCACGACCACAAATCCCGCCGCCAGGTACGCCAGGGCCACCTGGTACACCTTCCGGCGCCGCAGCTCCGTCAGGAACCGGCCTATGGCGGAGAGAAGCCTACGCATCGTCTTCGGGCCTCGATGGGAAAGACACGTCTACGCTGTCGGGAATCGAGCCGTCCGGAGTTAAGCCCCAGGCCCTGTTGGCCTTCTGGATCAGCTCCTCGTAGCGGGGGTCCGCGCGGAGCGGGGCCAGGTCGTACATGATCCCGTACCGAAACTCCACACTGGCGCCAAATGACCGCCGCCAAGTCTCTTCGCTGAGCTTCTGGTAGGTCTCGAGAGCCTTGCCTGTCTCCCCGACGGCGGCATAGCCATGTGCGAGTTTCTTGGGATCGACGTCCGCGGCCTGGAGTGGCTCGAGATGCTCTCGGGCCCGGGCCGTATCTCCCTCCGCCGCCGAGATGCTGACCAGATAGGCCTGGAACCACTCCCCCCATCCCGTCTCCAGCCCAAGCTCGTTGACTTGCTCCTCAGCAATTCGGCGCGCCTCCTCGTATCGGCCGAGGCCCCGAAGGGCCCGGACTTCTCCCCCGA
>CAZMDV010000139.1:0-6994 GCA_964564875.1 uncultured Salinivenus sp. | reverse complement strand
CCTTCGCCGCCGCCCACGGCTCCAAGCCCGTCAAGAGCTACGAGGAGCCCGCCACAGGGTCTGACTCTGAGTGAGTGTCTCGAGCAGCGCTCCGATCGCTGTTCAAATCCTCGACGCTCAATCCTTAACCCTTAACGCTTCTACAGCATGGCTCAGCCACAAAAACCTGACTTTCCCGGGCACGACCTCGGCGACAAGTTTCGCTTCTGGCCGGAGCACAACGAAGCGCTCTACGAGCGGCTCGACAGCAAGCACGCCTGGCTCGAGGAGAAACAGGCCGCACGGGGCGACGGGGAGCCGCCCGTGACCCAGAAAGCGGAGACGGATCCGCTGGAGAACGAGATGGTCCTCAACATCGGCCCCCAGCACCCGGCCACGCACGGGGTCCTGCGCTGCGTCGTCAAGCTCGACGGAGAGACCATCGAGAAGTCGGTGGTCGACATCGGCTACGTGCACCGCGGGATCGAAAAGCTAGCCGAGTCGAAGACGTACCAGGAGTTCATGCCGTACACCGACCGCATGGACTACCTGTCGCCCTACTCCAACAACGTGGCGTGGTGCCTGGCGGTGGAGAAGCTGGCGGGCATCGAGGTGCCGGAGCGCGCGCAGTGGATCCGCATGATCATGAGCGAGCTGGCGCGCATCTCCTCGCACTGCCTCTGGCTCGGCACGGCGGGAATGGATGCTGGGGCGGTCTCGGTATTCATTTGGACCTTCCAGGAGCGGGAAGAGATCTACTCCATCATGGACGAGGTGGCCGGCGCCCGCTTCACGGTGAGTCACAGCCGCATCGGCGGCGTCGCGAACGATCTCTCCCCCCGCGCGATCGAAATGATCCGCGACTTCATCGATAAGTTCCCGAGCCGGGTTGAGGGATGGGAGGGCCTGCTCAACCGCAACCGCATCTGGATTGAGCGCAACAAGGACGTGGGCCGGATCACGAAAGAAGAGGCCCTGGAGCTGGGCGCGACTGGTCCTACCCTGCGCGGCTCCGGCGTGCCCTACGACGTGCGCCGCTTCGAGCCGTACCTTAAGTACGACGAGGTCGACTTTACCATCCCGATGCGGGACGAGGGCGATGCCCTGGCGCGGTACTTCGTCCGCATGGAGGAGATGAAACAGAGCGTGCGCATCATCGAGCAGTGCCTCGATCGCATGACCGAGGGCCCCATCCGGTCCGACGACGCGAAGGAGGCCTATCCCTCGAAGGAGGAGGTCTATTACTCGATGGAGGGCATGATCCACGACTTCATGTATACCGACGTGGGCACCGTGCCGCCCAAGGGCGCTCATTCCTACCACGCCATCGAAGGGCCGAAGGGCGAGCTCGGCTTCTATCTCACCTCCGACGGCACGGGCCGTCCCTGGCGCGTCCGCATCAAGGCCCCGTCGTTTTCGAACCTGCAGGCCATGGAGTACATGCTGGAGGGCGCCCTCGTGCCCGACACCGTCGTCATCATCAGCTCCGTCGATCCCGTCCTGGGCGAATCCGACAAGTAAGTCTGTGCGTGTAGGGGTATGGGTGTTTCTCTTCCGCCCCTCTTCATCCCTGCACGCCCGCACTCCCGTACCCCCTATACTCCCATACGCAGAACATGAGTAGCTTCGACATTCAGCGGCCGATCGTGGAGCTTCCAGATCAGGACCCCGATCCGGAATTTTCCGACGACGAGCTCGCGTGGACCGACGAGGAAGAGGCCCAAATTGAGGCTTGGAAGGCGCAGTACCCAGAGGACCAGGCCGCGATCATGAAAGTGCTCTGGCTGGCGCAGGAGAAATTCGGCTACCTGCCGCCGGAGGTCATCAAGTTCTGTGGGAACACGCTGGACATGACGTTCTCGCAGGCCTACGGCGTGGCGACGTTCTACCACCAGTACTACAAGGAGGAGAAGGGAGAATTTGTGCTCGACGTGTGCACCTGCTTCACGTGCCAGGTGTGCGGGGGCTACGACATCCTGCACTACCTGGAAGAGAAGCTGGGCATCCATGCTGGCGAGACGACCGACGACGGGACGTTCACGTTGCAGGAGGCCGAGTGCCTCGGGTGCTGCGGCTCGGCGCCGATGCTGGAGGTCTCGAACGGCGTCTACGTGCATCAGCTGACGCCGGAGAAGGTGGACGAGCTGATCGAGATGCTGAGGGAGGGCGAGATGCCAGAATTTACGTCCGTGACGCTGCCGCAGGATGAGGACGAGATGGGCGGCAACCGTCGCACGGACGTCGACAAAACGACGACCTATGAGACCCTGCCCCGGGCCGAGCACATGGAGTAGCGTTGGAACGTTGAAGGTTAGAGAAGCTGTTCGGTGGATGGATATGCCGAGACGTAGCGGGCGACGCGCACGAACGGGCCCAAACGAGGCCTGCAGCGACCGAGTACTCGCCGGGGTGGCCATAGACAGTCCGCCAAACAGCTTCGGAAGGCTAGGAAGTTGAGGAGGGAGGCGAAAGCGAGCTGTCCTGCCGGGGCAGCTCTACACACCGATAGATTCTACAGCACTGTGACACTGCCCATGGAAGCGAACGGGACCCCCCAGACCAAAGCTGGCGACTGGCGCTCGTACGACCGGGTGCTGCTGCCGCCCACCGAGGACCTTCACAAGCTGGAGGTCTACGAGGAGGAAGAAAACGGGTACGACCGTCTCCGCACCGTTTTGGAGGACGACCTCGACCCGGGCGAGATCATTAACATCGTTAAGCAGTCGGGCTTGCGGGGACGCGGGGGCGCAGCCTTTTCGACGGGGATGAAGTGGAGCTTTATGCCCGACGTAGGGGAGCGGCCGCGCTACCTCGCCTGCAACGCCGACGAGAGCGAGCCGGGGACGTTCAAGGACCGTCAGATTCTGGAGTACAACCCGCACCTCATGCTTGAGGGCATCCTGATTGCGGGGTATGCGCTCCAGATCGACACGTGCTATGTGTACTTTCGGGGGGAGTACACGGATTGGATCGTGCACATGAAGGAAGAGCTTGAAAAGGCCTACAAGAAGGGGTACGTGGGCGAGAACATCATGGGCTCGGACTTCTCGATGGAGATCGTCTTCCACAAGGGCGCTGGGGCCTACATCTGCGGGGAGGAGACGAGCCTGATGGAAAGCATCGAGGGCAAGCGGGGGTATCCACGCTACAAGCCCCCCTTCCCCGCACAGAAGGGCATCTTCGGGTGTCCCACCACGATCAACAATGTCGAGACGCTGGCCTGCGTCCCGCTCATCATTGAGAAAGGGGCCGACTGGTTTGCCGATGTAGGGGCCGAGGATCATCCCGGGCCTGTTCTGTACGGCATCTCGGGTCACGTCAACCGGCCCGGGGTCTACGAGTACCCCACGGGGATGCTCATCACAGACCTCGTCGAAGAGGTGGCGGGCGGCGTGCGCGGCAGCAAAGACATGAAGGCCTTCATCCCGGGTGGGGCCTCAACCCCGCCCATCCCCGCCGACTGGGTCGAAGGGGTCACCATGAACTCGAACAGTCTGAACGAGGCGGGGACGATGTTCGGCACAGGAGGGATCCTCGTGCTCGACGAGGACACCGACATGGTCTCATGGCTCCGGCGTGTGGCGCACTTCTTCCAGGACGAGAGCTGCGGGCAGTGCACACCGTGTCGCGAGGGCACCGGCTGGATCGAAAACCTCGTCACCCGCATCGATGAGGGAGAGGGCAACATGCGCGACCTCGACCTGCTACTCGATCTCTGCGACCAGATGGAGGGCCGCACCATCTGTGCGTTTGCTGACGCGGCGTCCTGGCCGGTCCGGTACACCGTCCAGCGGTTCCGTGAGGACTTCGAGGCGAAGTGCACACCGTCGGTCCATCCGGTAAGTTCAGAGGTCTCCGCGGGGTCCGAGTCGGCCGTGGCGGCAACGGAGGCGTAGGCATACACACTCCTTCTCGCTCGATTATTCCGCCCTGCCATGCCGTCGACCACCGATTCCGCCCGAACGGCCATCATGGACGCGCTTGCTGAGCTCGGGGAGTGGGACCGGCTCTCGCACGCGCAGCGCACCGCCTCCAACGACCCGTATCCTCCGTCCGTCGCGGCGGCGCGCCCGGGGACGACCCATCGAGACCAAAAGGTCGGATGGGGGATGATCGTCGTGTCGGGGACCGCTGTGTCGGGGACCGTCGTGGTGTTCGCCTTCCCCGCCGCGAGCCTCGGTTGGACGGACGGAGGCCTGGCGGTCGCATCTCTCCCGATTACCCTACCGCTCGTCGGCCCGGGGATGCGCAAACTCGTGTACGCTGGAAAGGCCGAGCAGCTGTTCGAAGTTCTGCGGCGCGCCGACAGAGCGCCCGAGACAGTCCCCGACCCAGCCGTGGCGGAGGTGGCATGATGCGCGTCGTTCGTGTCTCTGTCCTGTGCTGCGCAATCGCCGGGCTCCTGGTCGCGGGCTGTGGCGGATCCGCCGAGGAGGCGGCCCAGGCGCAACGCCGCTACGGCGCGTCCGTCGACGCGACTACCGCGGTTCCGGCCCCTGCCGTGGCCGCGGAGGATAGTCTCTACGCGGGCCATGCCCTGACCGTCGACGGCCGCATCACGAAGGTGGGGTCGAACGGATGCGAGGTGCGTCTGGACACGGGGATGGCCCCGCTCGTCGTGATGGCCGCCCGCACCGATGCCGGGGACTGCACCTGGACGGTGCCACGCGACGCTCAGGGCTTCGCGGTCGCTGCAGGGACGCTGCGCGTCGCAGGCGGCACCCTCCGCCTTACCGCGAACGGTGTACGGGTAACCCCCGTTCGACTCTCAAACCCGGATTCTTAGCCTCAACCTCACTGGCGCCATGGCCACCGCGCCCCGACCGCAGGGAGGAAGTAGTCACCGTGCTGCGACCCAGCCCGCCCCGCCTCCGTCCATTGCCCATCGCGTCGTCAACGACGAGCCGATTTCGTTGGACGAGTACCTTGAGCATGAGCAGGAAAGTGAGAAGCGTCACGAGTACGTCGACGGATGGATGATCAGTATGGTTGCCGCGAGCTGGTCTCACAGCGCGATCACTTCCGATATCGACCGAACGCTTGGCAACCAGCCACTGGACACAGATTGCCGCACTGCCTCCCGTGACCTCAAAGTGGCACCTCCCTCCGCCGACAAAAGTGCTTTTCCGGACCCGGTGGTCGTTTGCGGAGGCCCTGGGTTCGATCCCGACCAGAGCGCCCTTCTTCTAAATCCCCGGATCGTCGTGGAGGTGCTCTCACCGTCTGCGACGGACTGCGACCGCGGCGAGAAATTCGTTCGCTACCGCCAGTCGACTCCCTCCCGGAATACCTTCTCGTCGCCCAGGACGAGCCCCACGTCGAGCACTACGTCCGGCAGGATGAGGGGAGCTGGCGCTTCCCCGAAACCGATGGGCTCGACGCCACGATCACGCGCCCGTCGGTCGAGGCTGAACTTCCACTCACTGAGGTCTATCTTGACGTGCTCGAGGACGAAGACTCCTCCCCGGCGGAATAATCCTCAATCCCGACAGTAGTTGAGACTGACGGCAGTCCCGAGAGTCTTCGGGCTTGCCCATCGGGGCGGGCTCTCCGATGCCCGAGCCTCAACGCCCAACGCAAAACGCCCAACCCTGAACGCAGATCGCCATGCCAATCGTCACTATCGACGGAACGACCTACGAGTACGAAGGGGAGCAGAAACTGCTCCAGTTCTGCATGAACCAGGGCATCGAGCTGCCCCACTTCTGCTACCACCCCGCCATGTCCATCCCGGCCAACTGTCGGCAGTGCCTTGTGAAGGTAGGCATGCCGAAGAAGGACCGCGAGACGGGCGAGGTGGAGCTCGACGAAGACGGCGAGCCGATCGTCCAGTTCTTCCCTGACCTGCAGGCCAGTTGCACGATCGACCTGCAAGACGGGATGGTGGTAAAGACTCACCGCTCCAGCGAGGAGGTGGAGGAGGCACAGACCGACAACCTGGAATTCCTGCTGGCCAACCATCCGCTCGACTGCCCCATCTGCGACCAGGCCGGGCACTGCCCGCTCCAGATTCAGGCCTACAAGTACGGGCCCGAGGGCTCGCGCTTCGAGTTCCGGAAGGTACACAAGCCGAAGCGCGTGAAGCTGGGCCCGCGCGTAACGCTCGACGCCGAGCGCTGCATCAACTGCACGCGCTGCACCCGCTTCACCGACGAGGTCTCGGGGAGTGGCCAGCTCACGATTGCGAACCGGGGTGTCGAGAACTACCCCATCACGGCGCCGGGCGAAGAGTTTGACGATCCGTACTCGATGAACACGATCGACCTCTGCCCGGTGGGGGCGCTCACGTCCTCGGACTTCCGCTTCAAGGCGCGCATCTGGGAGATGAGCTCCACGCCCTCCATCGTGTCGACCAACGCGACGGGGGCCAACTGTCACTACTGGGTGCGCGACAACCAGGTGCTCCGCATTACGCCGCGGCAGAACATGGCGGTCAACGAGTACTGGCTCCCGGACGAGGACCGGCTCGTCTACAACCAGTTCAACGACAACCGCCCCGATGGCCCGCACATTCAGCGCAGCGGCACGCGGAAACAAAGCAACTGGCAGCAGGCCTACGCGCAGGCGGCCTCGCTGCTCGGCGGCACCGATCCGGAGCGCATCCTCTTCCTCGGCTCCGCCTACGCCACGGTTGAAGACAACTACCTGCTCATCCGGCTGGCCGACGCGCTCGGCGCCGACGCCCCGCGCTACCTCCCGCACATCGAGCCGGGCGCGGGCGACGACTGGCTCATTACCGACGACAAAACGCCCAACGCCGAGGGCTGTGAGCGGCTCGGCATCCGCCCAGTCGATGAGGAGCTCCTGGGCACACGGATCGCGGAGGGGGAGTACGACCTCCTCTACGTGCTGGAGGACGATCCGGTCGGCTCGGGCCTCTGCACGGCGGACACCCTGGCGGACCTCGATGTGGTGCTCCACTACTACAACACGACGAACGAGACGCTGCCCCGTGCCACGACGGCCCTCCCGGCGGCCATGATCGTGGAGACGGTGGGCACCTACGTGAACCAGG
>CAZMDV010000138.1:0-7007 GCA_964564875.1 uncultured Salinivenus sp. | reverse complement strand
CTCGTCCTGCTGCCCACGCGGCTCCTCTGGCACAAGGGCGTCGGCGTGTTCGTGGAGGCGGCCCGGCAACTTCGGGCAAATGGGACCGAGGCTCGCTTCGTCATCGTCGGCGATACGGACCCGGAAAATCCGGCGTCGGTGCCGGAAAACACCGTGCAGGCGTGGCACGACGCGGGCGTGGTGGAGTGGTGGGGCCCTCAGCCGTCCGACGCGATGCCCCGCGTTCTCCAGCGGGCGCACGTGGTGTGTCTCCCGTCGTACTACCGGGAGGGGGTGCCGAAGGTCTTGATCGAAGCGGCGTCCACCGGCCGCCCGATCGTGACGACCGACGTGCCGGGGTGCCGGGAAATTGTGGCACACGAGGAGAATGGGTTTCTCGTCCCTCCCCGGGACGCGGAGGCCCTCGCGGACCGCATCCACACACTGCTCCACGACGAGTCCCTGCGGCGGGCGATGGGGCGGGAGGGGCGACGGCGCGTCGAATCCAGATTTACCGCAACGCGTGTAGCAACGTCCATCGTGGGGGCGTACGACCGGTTGTCCGGCCCACCCTCCACCGCGCCGTCCCCACCCCCTGGCACAGTGGGCGAGGACGATACGGCTCCGGGGCAGACGTGACGTATCGTCGATGGCGCCGGCGGTACGGTTTTTGCCGCTATTTTTCGTGCTTCCGGGACCGCATCTTCGCGGCGTCCGTCATCGCTCCAGAAGCGTGGTCGCTATGCAGAATGTTGCACCAAGCATTGCCGAAGAGCACCCTCCGGACCATCCACGGTCTGCCGCCGTGTCGGCGCGGGCGCCGGCACGCATCTCTGCGGCCCTGCCGTCCAGCGATACCGCCCTCCGGTCCGAAGTGCTCTGGTCAACACTCCTGCACGTCCCCGCGATTCTGCTGCTCGTCGGGGGGGCCGCGTATGGGCTTAGCGGAGACCTGTCCGGCGCCGTCGTTCGCCAGGCATGGCCGGTGATGGGGCTTCTCGCGATGGCCTACGTGGCCGCCGTAGTGCTTCACGCAAAACTCGACCAGTTTCCGTTCACTCATCCATTCGAAACGGCCCTCCTCAGCGTGAGCGCGACACTGGTTCCCACGGGGGGCTTCGTGACAGGAATGCTGGGGGCGCCACTCGACACGCTGGGGCTCGTCGCGGCAGGCGGGAGCGTCGGCTGGTACCTTCTCACCCAACTTGTCCGGACCTCTCGGGACTCTCATCTGCCTGTCCTCCCGGGCGGCGCCGCGAACCGATTCTTCGCCCCTTCAGGCATCCCAATGGCGGACGAGGTGGGCAAGCCCCGCCCGGAGATGCCACGTCTGGCGGGCGCCAACGGGAGCAGGCCCGAGGCCCAGGCGTCACCAGTGAATGGTCAGAACGGCCGTGTGCACCGCAGCGCGGAATGGCGGCCCGTCGACCACGCTCGCCGCATACACCAGTTCCTCGCGAGCCGCCCTCCTCCCAACTCAGTCTCTGAGACGAACATTGAGGTCCGCACCGACCGGCCGTACCAGTACGCCAAGCGTGCCATGGATGTGCTGCTCGTCGTTCTCAGCCTCCCGGTCACAGTGCCCCTGATCGCGATAACGGCCTTGGCCGTCCGCATCGGGTCCCGAGGCCCGGTTCTGTTTTGGCAGGAGCGCGTGGGGCGAGGGGGGGAGACGTTTCACATGGTCAAGTTCAGAAGTATGCATGTCGGCCATAAGGGGGAGGGCCGTGCGGTCTTCACGGATGAGGATGACGATCGGGTTACCCCCGTCGGGCGCTTCATCCGTGCGTCCCGGCTCGACGAACTCCCTCAAATTTGGAATGTGCTCAGGGGAGAAATGAGCCTCATTGGCCCGCGTCCCGAGCAGGTGGGCCTGGCCGACGACCTTGGCGACGCCCTGCGGCTCTACGACGCCCGCCACCTCGTACAGCCGGGCATCACCGGCTGGGCACAGGTGCTGCAGGGCTACGCGGCCGACGTCGATGAAACCCGGCGCAAGCTCGAATACGACTTGTACTACATCAAGCACCAGTCCATATTGCTGGACCTGCTAATCGTCTACCTCACCGTCAAGACACTCCTCACCGGATTTGGTGCCCGGTAGGAGGACGTGAAGCCCTGTCCGCAGTTGAATCGGATCGAGCTGTGGCTTACCATTTGTCCGATGGCTGCTAGAGTACAAGGGTGTCTTTTCAACTCAGCAGCCCGGGCTCCAGTCGGTAGAAGATGCGTGCGTCAGCGAGAGGTCGGGGAAACCGGTCCGTGGACCTACCTGGGCCGCTCGGGGCGGACCTGAACCGCCGAGCGACGTGTGACGGAGCGCCCCGAATCCCTTTTGCCGGACATTCCTTTCCCGATGACGATCTTCTCACTTGCTCCAGCCCAGTGGCCTCGTTCGATGCGCGCCCTGGCGCGGTTGGGCCTCCTGCTCGCCCTCGTGTCCGGCGCGTGGGGGATGGGGGGCGTTTTCCACCACGTGCGGGCGCAGGAGAGGGCGTCCGGGTGCGCGGACACCCTCGCGACCGCGGAGAAAGTCTACCGCAACCGCAATTATCAAGAAGCCGCCGAACTGGCCTCCCAGTGCACCGACGCCGAGGCGGTCGGGGACACGACGGCCATCCGGGCGTATCGGCTCGTCACGCTCGCGTCGCTGCGCCAGGGGGACCTGGTGCAGGCCCGCTCGGCGGTGAGCGGCATTCTGCAGATCGATCCGGAGTACACGGCCGATTCGGTGAATGATCCCCCGGCCTACGACCTGTTCGTCTCGATGATACGCGAGGATCGGAGGCCGGGGGAGACCGCAAAAAAGGAGGGGGCCGAGCCCGCCGACGAAGCCGAGCCCGAGGAGGCCGAGGCCCGGGCGTCGGACCCTGGCCCTTCGCCCCCCCAGCCCGCACGGGCCGTGGCCCCTTTCTTCATCAAGCCGCTCGGCGTTGGGATCTCGGACTACACCGGCGATATGCCGGCCCAGACCGTGGGGCATCCCTTCGACTTTCAGGAGTTCAATCGGGGCTCGGGCTTCCCCTTCATGCTCCACGGGGAGCTGGGGTACCAGTTCGCCCCGAGGTGGGCCCTCGTTCTCGGGATGCAGGTGGGCAACTACCCGATCGTCGGGTACAACACCGGCAACAACGATATCTCAGACTCGTGGCGCTACACCCCGCAGCTTCTGGTCCGCTACGCGTTTGGCACGCTCGGGGAGTCCGTCGTGGTCTACCTCGATGGGGGCGCCAGCGCGACCTTCGGGGGGCAGGGCGTCGCGGAACCCGGATATGGCCCGTCCGTGGGCGGGGGGGTCGACATTCCGGTCAGCAATGCGCTGTCGCTGTACGTCGAGTCCCGCTTCAACGTCACGTTTCCGGACGACGCGATCGACGGGCCATCAACCAGCTCGAGCTTTGGGGGGTCGTTCGACTCGGTAAACCAGCTTCTCGGCGCGGGGATTCGGGTCCGGTTTGGGGGGTCGTAGCGGACGTTGGGCGCTCGGGCATACGCCGATCCGGCCCACTTGGCTAGGCCCGATCAGACGCCGCAGAGGAGCGGGGAGAGGCGGGCCGATCATTGCGATTGTCTGCCGCGGCCGGGCCCTCCAGAGAGCACCCGATCGCCAGCGCCCCTGCTCCCCCCTTCGTCCCAGGCCGCCTCGTCCGGCGTCGTCTGCTCTGCTGCACTGTGCCCCTCCGGGTCGCCCTGGCCGACGCAGCCGAAGCGACCGAACACTCCTCGGGGCGTAGATGCCTCGCCGAGCAGGTTCTCAGGCGTTGAGCCGACGCTTCACGTCGACACGCTCGTCGGTTTCCAGCGTCACCTCCCAAAGCCCTATTCCCTTTCTAATTCGGCCCTGCACCGGGGCCGCCCCGTCGAGTCCCAATCGAAAGTTGGTTCCGTCCCGCTCGCTCCACGTCTCAAACATAGTGACGCTGGGAAGCGGAATTGTCTCTGCCGTCGGGCCGCTCCACGTCCATCCCGAGACCACAATTGCATCTTCGTACAGCTCGATTTCTCCAAACCATAAGCTCCGATCCTCCAGCGTCACGGACGCAGAGAGTCTAGCGTCCTCCGACCTTCGGGGACGGGCAGTCTCCGCTGTCCTCTCGGAAGGAGCCGCATCCCCGGTCTCTGCGGAAGGGGGGGTGTCCTCCGTCTCTGAAGAAGGAGACGACTGCTTGGGGCGGAGTGGCTCGCGACCGTGGTGGTGAACGTGATCCGCGTTGCGACGGAGGTAGCGGCGAACGATTCTTCTCTCTGCGCGGCTGGCGCCGGAGAAGTCCGGCGCCTCCTCTGTCTCGATGTCGTAGGTAAAGTACCGAGGGACCTCCAGAAGCCCATGGGGCCCAGGGAAAAAGTCCCCGATGGAGGGCTCACCCGTATTGATGCGGATGCGGACGAGCTCGTATTCCCCTTCATCAAATGCCTTCTCGCACGCCCGGATCACGCGACGCTGTCTTCGCAAGGCCGGGTGCAGGCGGCGCACGACCTGGAACCAGTCGGTAAGAGCCATGCTGATGGGGAGGACCGGTCGCGACGTAAAAACTCGAAAAGACGATCTCCTCTTCGCTCTTACGAACATATCCCTGAATGGCCTGTGGCGCAACCCTCGTCACGCTCCGGCCCGCCGCGGTCTCATGCTCGGTAGATCAGCACAAATACCTGAACCGAAAGTCATTCTGAGCGACCGACGAGCAAAGGGAGGAGGGAGTCGAAGGGGCCCGCAGGGTCATCCTCTGAGAATCTCCTCGGACCAGGCGGAAACCGCCCATAGAGGCCGGTTTTGCCAGTCTGCTACGCGAGTCCTCGACGTCGCTTCGTTCCCCCGCAATGGCGGTCCTCCACCGGTGTCTCATTCCCGCCCCGGCTCCGCCACGCCCACGGCGGGATCGGGTGCGGTCTGCAATCAGAACTCCCGGCTGGCATGCCGGGCCCATCGTCCCGAACGGGCGCACCATGCGGCGTTCGGGGGGCTCGCGCCTCCCTGGCCGCCTTTTGACGGAAACACCGCATTAAGTCCTCTCGCAGGAAGCGTTTCCATCACCTTCGGGTAACAACTCGTGAAAACCTGCGGGGGAGGCGCGGGGTTGAACCAAGCGTGCACTGACCGGGCACAGGCAGAGCGGCGTCCCCGATCAGACGCCCCTCTGGCAGAAAGCGGCCCGAGACGAGGATTTGAGGGCCTGCGACCCGCCGACGCCACTTTGACAATTTGTATCACCACCCCCTACCCGTTGATATGGATGTGACTGAACGTAAATCTGCACCGGACGCGACCACCACAGCCGACCCAGCCGCCCGCGAAAGCATCCAGCGCGTGCTCGATCAGTGCGTGAAGGAAGGACAGCTCCACCGGCTGCACCAGTGGGCGACGAGCCTGAATGAAATCTGCCACGGTGAGGAGCAGGGCTCCTAAGCCCCAATTGCGGCCCACGAGGGGACAGGGCGATCTTTCCGACGTAGACCCACCTGTTGACCGTCCACGTGGCAATCGGGTTCGGAAGGCGGGGTCCGCTTCGTAGAAACAGGGGGCGACCGGGAGCCCCATACAGGCCACTGCCCGACCGTCAGCCGACGCGTCCGGGCCGTCGGCCCAGAGCCGCGGGCGGTGTGCTCCGCTCGGCAGCCCCGAGGCCCCCAGCCGCGCTCGCTGGCGTTCTCCGGTTGCCAGCGTCCCCCGGTGCAGCCCGCGCACCGGCCGGCCGAGCGTGTTGCGGAGGGCGAGCGTCGTCTGTGCCCGCCTTTTTACCGAATGGGTGCCGTTCCCCCAACAGGTCCTTTCCGTTTCGCTTCGGCATTCTCGGGGCGAAAGAACCGCGCCAGTCTGCAGGTGGCGAAGGTGAGTTACATTTCCGACTCCCAGGTCCGGATCTGATTCCGAACGTCCTCCAGTCCGTCGGGGGGCTCTTCCATGGCCTCTGCCTTCGTCACCGCGGCGTTTGCCGCTTCGACGGCCTCCTCGAACTGCCCCCTCGCGGCCAGCACGTGGGCCTTCATCCGGAGATTCACGAAGTGCTCCTCGATCTCAATCGAACGGTTGGCCCAGCCGAGGGCCTCGTCGAGCAGAACCTCGTTTTCGAGGGCGTAATTCACGTACTGGAGCGGGACCTGCCACTCGTCGGCCTCTGGCACCCGCTTTTCGGCGCGGGTGCGGAGAATCTCGGTCGTGCGGGTGGAAATCTCGAACGGGACCCGGGTCTCGGCCCAGTGGAGGGTGCAGGTGGCTGTGCTGTCCGTGACGTCCTCGAAGGAGAAGGTCATCATCTCCCGGGCGGGGGCGGGTTCCGGTTCGACCTGCACCCGGAGGGCGTCCTTGCTTGAATCGTAGTTGTAGGCGCCCCACTGTTCAGCCTCGGTGTTGAAGATGAGCGTCCACGTCTCCGGGCCGGGGATGGTGAAGAGGCTGTAGGTGCCCGCGTCCAGGGGCTTGCCTTCAATGCGGACCGGCGCCGAGAAAGAAATCGTGGTGGCTTCGTTGGCGCCCGTGCGCCAGGGCTCGTCGAACGGCACGAGGCCCCCGAAGATCTTCCGTCCCCGAACGCTCGGACGACCGTAGGTCATTTGCACCTCCGTGACGCCAATCGTCTGGCCGACGAGGGCATTGGGACTCACGCGGGGCACCACGTTCTCCCGCTCGGGGAGCCGCTGCGTGGCCGTGCTGTCTCCCTCGCCCGCTGCCTGAGTGGCGGACGGGGTTGAGGAGGAGCCGCCCGTCGGCTGACAGGCGCTCGCAAGCAGGAGGACGGTGCCGAGGCCGACAGAAAGAGCGAAGGAACGGGAAAGCATGGAGGTTCGGCGTTGGGGAGCAAATTCAAGCGTGTGAGCGATCCAAAGCGATGAGGGCACTCTACAGTTCCTCGACCCGCCTACCCATCCACGCCGAGGGGGCCGAGGATCGTTCTCACTTGAAATTCCTTCGTGAAGGATCTACGTGAACGCCCCACGAAACGGGCTTTCCGTAACAATTGGGGCGGGCGTGGGTTTTCGACAATAGATTCCACTCGACCCGTTTTCTCGCCTGTCGCCGGACTGAGAGTCTG
>CAZMDV010000137.1:0-7026 GCA_964564875.1 uncultured Salinivenus sp. | reverse complement strand
GCGTGGGGCAGATGAGCGGGTTCGGGGCGGAGGGGTACCGGCTGGCGGTGCGGTTTTTCGTGGAGCGTATTGCGTAGTGCGTATTGCGTGGAGGGGGCCGGGAACGGAGGCGAGTCCGGGGAGCGGTTGCCTTTTTGGGCGAGGGTTGAGGATCGAGGGTTGTGGGAGGTGGATCGCTGTCAAGGCCCCAAACGCCCCTCTCGCCTCTATCCCCTTCGTCTCACGCCCCACCATTCGACACTCGACATTCGCAATTCGACATTGGCCGATGGCGGGCTACAAGGGCCACATTGCGGGCGCGACGGTCTTCGGGGGCGGCTACCTCGGGCTTCTCGCGTATGCCTTCTCCGTCGACGCGGCCTACCGGCAGTTCTCGACGCTGGAGCAGGTGGGGTATCCGGCAATGCTGCTTGCGCTGTCGTTGCTCTTTGGCCTGTGGCCGGACGTGGACACCGACTCGAAGGGGCAGGATCTCTTCTACTCGATCTTCTTCGTGGCGGACCTGTTTCTGGTCGTGACGGAACAGTTTCGGGCCGCGGCCTACCTGGGGCTCGTGGCGGTGCTCATCGTGTTGAGTCGGCATCGGGGCTGGACCCACACCTGGTGGGCGATGGTGCTCGTGCCGTTGCCGCTCCTGGTTCTTCCGTACCTGCACGTGCCGGGGCGTCCGCTCGTGGGGCTGCCGTTCTACGGGGCGGCGGTGGTGGGGTATCTGAGCCATTTGGTGGTGGATTGGGCATGGTAGTTGGTTGTGGGGTAGAGGGTGGGGGGAGAGGGGGAGGGAATGGGTCGTTGATCCGTGCTTGTTTGTTGAGGTATGTGATGGGTGACGAAGCGGAGGTGGTGTCGGCGGAGGCGGAATCGGACCCGGGAGGAGAGAGTGCGGCGGGATCGGTGGCGGGCGGGATCTTCCTGAGCCGCATCTTTGGGCTGCTACGGGAGCGCGCGGTGGCCTACTTCTTCGGGGTGGGGGCGCACGCGGACGTGCTGCAGGTGGCGTTCAAGTCACCCAACCTGCTCCAGAACCTGCTCGGGGAGGGCACGATCTCGGCGGCCTTCATCCCCATCTACAGCCGTCTGATCGAGGAGGACCGCCCCGAGGCGGCCGGCCGATTCGCGGGGGCCATCTTTGGGCTGCTCCTGGCCGCGGCGGGCGGCGTGGCGTTGCTCGGGGTCGTGTTTGCGGAGCCGATCGTGACGGTGCTGGCGCCGGGCTTTCTGGACGACGCGGCCCGCGTGGCGGCGGGCACCCTGCCGTTCAACCGGTTCGACCTGGCGGTGCGGGCCGTGCGCATCGTCTTTCCGATGGCCGGGGTGCTTGTCCTCTCGGCATGGGCGTTAGGGGTGCTCAACAGCCACCGGCAGTTCTTCGTCCCCTACGTGGCGCCGGTGTTGTGGAACGCGGCCATCATCGCCACGCTCTTCGGCGGCGGGTATGCGCTGGCGGGGACGCCGGAGGCGCCGGCCGCCTTGTCGAGCGATGGCCTGACGCGACTCCTCCTGATCGCCTGCGTAGGCGCCTTCGGGGGCGGGCTGCTCCAGTTTGGGGTGCAGCTGCCGTTCGTGGTGCGGCACATGGAAGGCTTTGAGTTTTCGCTGTCGACGCGCGTGGAGGGCGTGCGTGAAGCGCTCGGCGCCTTCGGGCCGGTGGTGGCGAGCCGCGGCGTGGCGCAGCTCTCGGCGTACCTCGATCTCTTCCTCGCGTCGTGGCTGGCCGTGGGGGCCCTCAGTGCGCTCCGCTACGCCCAACTCCTCTACATGCTGCCCATCAGCCTCTTCGGCATGTCGGTGGCGGCCTCCGAACTGCCGGAGCTCTCGCGCTTGACCGAGGAGAAGGTGGCGGCCTTCTCGGCGCGCCTTCGCCGCTCGCTGCGGCAGATTGCATTTCTCACGGTGCCGACCGTCGTGGGCTACCTCGCGTTCGGTATGCTGCTGGTGGGAGCGCTGTTTCGGACGGGGCAGTTTCAGGCGGCGAGCACGTGGCTCGTGACGATCGTGCTCGGCGGCTACAGTCTCGGCATCCTGGCGACGACGATGTCGCGCCTCCTCCAAAACGCGTTCTACGCCATCGGCGATACCAAGACGCCGGCCTGGATCGCTGTCCTGCGCGTCACCGTCTCAACGGTCGTGGCCGTGCCGGCCATGTTTGGGCTCGACACGATTGCGGTCGAGCAGGCCGTGGGGCGAGTGCCGGGAGACGCGCTGTTCCTCGGGGCGCTCGGGCTGAGTTTGGGGGCGACGGTGGGCGCGTGGGGCGAGGTGGTAGCATTGCGCTGGTGGCTCCGGGCGCCGCTCCCTGACGCGCGCATCCCCTGGGGACAGGTGGTACGCATGACGGGCCTCGCGCTCGGATCCCTCGGGCCGGCGGCGGGCGTGTGGTGGATGCTGCCGGCGTGGGACATGCTTCTCGTCGCGCCGCTCGTGGTGGGCGCCTACGCGGTCGTCTACATCGGGGCAGCGTGGGGACTCGGCTTCGACGAGATTGAGGCGTGGACACAGCGGTTCCTCGGGTAGGTGTGGACGTGCGGGTTCCGTGCGGAAATGGAGGGGCACCTGATCAGGGCTCACCGATCCTCCGGCACAAGAGTACGGAGGTTGAACCACGGACCAGGGGTTGTCAGTAGCACCCGTTCAGTGCCAAACAGGCGCGATCTTCTCGGCTCGTACCGATCAGCCATCCACGTCAGATGCCCGACTTCGAGGTCGACCTCGGTCCTGGCACCTTCCTTATCTCGGCGCCGATGATGCAGGACCCAAACTTTCGGCGGTCCGTGGTGCTGCTCTGCGAGCACAATGATCAGGAGGGCACCTTCGGCCTCATCCTCAACCGCGAGCTCGACGCGAGCCTCGGCGACGTGCTTGACGAGTACGTCACTTACGACCCGCCGCTGTACATGGGCGGGCCCGTCCAGCGCGAGACGCTCCACTACCTCCACACGCGCCCCGACGACATTCCGGGGGGCATCTCGCTGCCCGGCGACGTCACGTGGGGGGGCGACTTCGAGGTCGTGCAACAGCTCGTGAAGGGAGGCGACGCTGCCCCCGATAACATTCGCTTTTTCCTTGGCTACGCGGGATGGGGGCCCGGGCAGCTCGAAGGAGAACTCGGAGAGGAGGCCTGGATTCCGGCCCCCGGTGCTGCCGACCTCGTCTTCGGCACCAACCCCGACCAGCTCTGGCGCACCATCCTGCGACGCATGGGCGGAGAGTACGCCGTCCTTGCCAACTTTCCCGACGACCCGCGAATGAATTAGCTGCGTTGCGGGTCGAGGGTTTAGTGGTGGGCGTTGGGGACGCAATGACTTGAACAGGACCATTGGTCGGAATCCTTTTTTCTGCCGCACGTATACTCCGTGTCTCTCCTGGCTCTTACCTCCTTAACTCTTACCTCTTGACGCTTACCTCTTACCCCTCATGCCTGGCACGCCCGAAAACACCAAGAAAGACGACGAGCGGGATCTCAACTTCTGGGAGAGCCTCTACCTTCCGGAGCTCTTCAAGGGGCTCGGCTACTCGTTCGACCGCATGGCCAACGAGCCCACCTACACGTTTGAGTACCCGGAGGAGCAGTGGTACCCGCCCGACAGCTACCGCGGGCGGCCCGTGCTCGTCGAAGAAGACGACCGACCCCGGTGCGTCTCGTGCAACCTGTGCGCCCGCGCCTGCCCACCCCTCGCCATCTCCATGCAGTCGAAGGAGGTGGACAACGTGAAGGAGCGGGAGCCGGAGTGGTTCGAGATCAACATGCTCCGCTGCATCTACTGCGGCTTCTGCGAGGAGGTGTGTCCCGAGGAGGCCATCGTGATGTCGAAGGAGTACGACCTCACGTTCCAGAGCCGCGACGAGGCCATCTTCGACCTGCAGGACCTGCTGAAGCCCACCGAGCAGCTCCAGGACCGGCTCGAATACCTCGACCAGTACAAGAATAAGCAGTTCGGGCAGCAGTGGGACTTTAAGAAAGAGAATAACCTCCACAGCGTGAAGGACCAGGACTTCCTGGACTGGCTGGCCGACGAGGGCATGGACGAGCTGGATTCCACCCACGAGCGCGACGAGCCTATGGCCACACCCGGCGATCAGGACTGGGGCGCCGAGCGACAGGGCCCGCCGCAGACCGAACACGCCGCCGAATAGGTCTGGGCGTTCGGGCGTGTGTGCGTCTGGGCGGTGCGTCTTCTTTCTGAAGCGCCATGGTCCTTTGGTTTAGAGACTACTCATACGTCCCCACGCCCACACTCCCCCACGCAATCATGCCCCCACGCAATCACGTCCACACGCAGATGGAAGAGACGATCAATATTAACGAGGCGCAGAGCGAGGACCCGGAGGCCCTGCGGGACGCGCTGATCGACCAGTTCGGCCACCTCGTCGACGAGGTGACGGCGCTGGGGACGGTCGTGGACGACCTGCCCGACGAGATTCTTGAGGGGCGGCCTGCGCCAGATGCGCTTACGATGAAGGAGCTCTACGGCGCCATCGCCAGGCTCGACGCGGACGTGCGCCGGGAGCAGGTCGACCGAGTCGTCGACGAGGAGGCGCCTGCGCTGGATCCCGTCGACATTGAAGCCGAGGTCCGTGAGTCTGGATGGAATGAGCGCGAGATTGGGGCCATCCTCGATCACCTGAAGGAGGTGCGGCGTGACCTCACCGCCCACCTCGAAGGGCTTCCCCTCGAGGCCTGGCACCGCACCGCCACGCTAGGGGACGAGACGCTCAGCCTCTTCGGGCTGGTGTACCGGATGACGCAGGACGACCTCCAGCGGCTCCGCGATCTCGGCTACCGCCTCCACGGTGCCCGCCTCACCGACCGCGACGAACCATTACCCACGTGACAAAGACGAATTTCGAGTTGCGAGTATCGGGCGGAGGGTAGAACGGGCGCTCTCATTCGCAATTCGAGATTCGAAACTCGACAATGGCAAAAGACACGGGTCCGTCCTACGACGATCTGTCCACGGCCTTCCGGCACCACAACTTCGACCCCCTCTACTTTTTCTTCGGGGAGGAGACCTTTCTGATCGACGAGTTGCAGAAGCTACTCATCGAGGAGGCGCTCGACCCGAGCCAGCACGACTTCAATCTCGACGTAGTGTACGGGTCGGAGAGTGAGGCCTCGGAGGTCATTGGGCTGTGCCAGGGCTTTCCAGCGGGCGCGCCGCGCCGGGTCGTGGTGGTCCGCGAGTTCGAGAAGCTCGAGAACAACCGTCAGTTCAAGGACTACGCCGAGCAGCCCAATCCGCAGGCCATCGTCCTTCTCACCTGTACGACGAAACCCAACCTGTCGGCCCACCCGTATCGCGCCCTGAAGGAAAAGGCCACGTGGTCCCAGTTCCGGTCCCTCTACGACAACGAGATGCCGGAGTGGATTCAGGACTACGTGCAGGGGCAGGGCTACGAGATCGAACCGAAGGCCATCCAGATGCTTGCCGACTACGTAGGGACCGACCTGCAGCGAGCCGCCAGCGAGATCGAGAAGCTCGTCACGTTCGCCGGGGAGCGCACGCAGCTCACGGCCGACGACGTGCTCGCCGCCAGTGGTCAGACCCGCGAGTTTAACGTGTTCGAACTGCAGAGCGCCCTCGGCGAGGGGCGCCCCGCCGACGCCCAGCGCATCGCCGAGCGCATCCTCCAGCAGGCATCCAACCCGCGCAGCGAGGCCATCATGATCGTGGCCGTGCTCAACGGCTACTTCGACAAGCTGTGGAAACTGCAGAAGCCCGGCGCCCTGCGCGAAAACAAGTACGAGCTCGCCAGTTACATCGGCGTCAATCCCTACTTCGTGGAGGAGTACAAGCACGCGGCGCAGCGCTATGACCGGACCGCTATTGCCGACGCCTACTCGGCGCTCGTGGCGGCAGACTACGAATTGAAGGGCGGGGCGGCCCGCGATGCCTCCCTCGTGATGACGCTTCTGTTGCGTCGCCTCCTGCCGCCTGAGGTGCGTCCCGCCGCCGCGTAGGGGGCGTGCCTCCTAGACTGAGAATCCAAATCGACCGCTGCAAGGGGCGGACGAGACGAGCGGGGCTGCGGCCGTCCTCGGCCGCGGTCGGGAATTCATAGAAACAAGGAGGGCGCATTCGAATACGAACCGCGGACGCTTCATCCCGAATGCACTCGGGCTTCCGGCCGGCGCAGTACGAGGCGCACCATTTCCTCTCCACGCCTCACGACCGGGAGGAGCCACGAGACTGTTCGGCTGGATGGCCGCCCACTACTATGTCGACGACTGCAAGTACACCTGGTGATCGTCTGCCATGCAGACTCCTGAACGCCCTTTCGACGGCGAGGCCACCGGCGACGGGGCCCCTTCCTATGAGTGGCTCGACGAGTGGCTCTGTGAGTACGTGGATGGCGCGATGGATCCGTCGGTCGAGGCGGTCTTCGAGCAGTATGTGGAGGCCAACCCTGAACTGAAGGCCCACGTGGAACGCCTCCGTCAGACCCGAGAGATTCTCTGTAGCTGCGACGCACCGGAGACGTCCGCATCAGAGGTGCAGACGGAGGTATGCAGTGAGGTGGAGGAGGACCTGCTCCAGTCCTCAACCGTTTCCCCGGACGGCATGGGCGAGCGATCTAAGATGGTGGTGGGCGTCGCCTCGTCCATTGCAGTGGCTCTCGTCGTCGGCTTTCTGGCCGGATCGATGCTCGTGGATCCGACTACTTCTCCGGTGCCGACGGCATCGCCCGCCGATGACCAAGCCCCACCCCGGGAGGCGATGCGGGACGAAGCAGCGTCTCGGCTTGACCGCTCCGCGCCGGCCCCTCAGTCCCGAATATCCTCATTCTCGGCCAGGGAGTCCCCCTTCCTGCGTCCCACGACGGTTCCGCTAGCGGGCCCGGACACGATGAATCCCCGCTTGCCCCCCACGGCGGCTGGGGAGTAACGAGAGCCGTCGCAGCCGGAGACGTGCTGTCCGGACGGATGGGCCGAACACGGCCCGCCTGCCCCCGTACGGAGTATTCCAACCGATATGGGCTCTTAGCTCAGCGGTTTAGAGCGCTCGCCTCACACGCGAGAGGTCCCTG